>NZ_JBWPVO010000020.1:0-38645 GCF_056590155.1 Isoptericola sp. GX10416
GTCCACGAAGTCCTGAGACATGCCCATGTCAACGATGTCCTGAGACACATCTGACCACGATGTCCTGAGACATGACATAGTCGGGGTCTGAAGCCGCCGGCTTCCAGGAGGGATCGGGCGATGTAGTGGGTCAGGTTCCGGAAGCCCAGGGCGGAGCCTCGGAGGTGTTCGAGACGGCCGTTGATGGCCTCGGTGGGTCCGTTGCTCGTGCCGGGCAGGTCGAAGAACGCCAACACGTCGGCGGCGCGCTTGGTGAGGGTCCGTCCTAGGGTGACGAGCTCGCTCAGCGCGGCCGGAACGCCGCGGGCCACCGAGTCGATCACCGCGGTCATGAGAGCACGGCCCTGGGCGCGGTCGGGGTGGCGGTATGCGGCGATCATGCGCTGGTAGATGCCCCAGGTCGCCTCGACCTCGACGTGCTCCTCGATCGCGAACAGCGCCTCCAGCCGGGTCTTCTGCTTGTCGGTGAGCAGGTCGGCACCGGTGTGCAGGGTCCGCCGGGCTGAGTAGAGCGGGTCCTTGGCGCGGCCGCGGTGGCCGTGCAGGTCTTGTTGGACCCGGCGCCTGCAGCGGTCCAGGGCATCACCGGCCAGGCGCACGACGTGGAACGGGTCCATCACCGCGACCGCGTCGGGCAGCTCCTCGGCCGCGGCGGTCTTGAACCCGGTGAAGCCGTCCATCGCGACCACTTGCACGCCGTCGCGCCAGGCCTTCGGGCGGGCGGCGAGCCAGGTCTGGAACGCGCTCTTGGAGCGGCCCTCGACCATGTCCAGCAAGCGGGCCGGCCCGGTGCCGTCCCGTATCGGGGTGAGATCGATGATCACGGTGACGAACTTGTCCCCGCGGCGGGTGTGCCGCCACACGTGCTCGTCGACTCCGATGACGGCCACGCCGTCGAACCGGGCCTCGTCGTCGATCAGCATCCGGTGGCCCTCGGCGAGGACGGCGTCGTTCGCCGTATCCCAGGCCACGTCCAGAGCTTCGGCGATCCTGGCGACCGTCAGATGTTGGCAGACCAGCGCGACCAAGGCCCAACGCACTGCCGCCCGCGAGAGCTTCGCCCGTGGCTCGGCTGCGCCCGTGGTGTCCTGACGCCACACCTGCCGGCACGTCGCGCAGCGGTAGCGGCGCACCCTGATCAGCAGCGTCGTCGGCCGCCATCCGAAGGGCTCGTGCGCCAGCAGCCGGGACACCGTGCCGCGCGGCGTGCCCTCCGCGCCGCACCCTCGGCAGAACACGTCCTCAGCGCGGGCCAGGACGCGGCACTCCAGCACCGCGCGGTCGGGCTCCAATCGCTGCCCGACCACGACGAGCCCGAGCTCGTCCAGGCGGCAGAACGTGGTCAGGTCAGGGCGATGGAAGGTAGCGTCACTCACGTCGAGGTCTTCTGGATGGGTTGGTGTAGGAACCCCCATCATCAGGGGACCTCGACCCATCTCCGGACCCGGTCACGCCACCGCTGCTACACCCTCAGATCGGATGAGCCATGATCACACTGATCGAGAACGAGTGACGCTACTCAACAACCCCAGCGCCAGAGGTTAAAGCGCAAAACGAAATTCCACCACGTTCCCGCACATAGAAACGTCAGAGACGCTCCCGCAACCGGGCGATCTCCTCAGCGAGTTCTTGGCGAAGGCCGTTATCCCTCGCACCGAGGGCGGTAGCCGGGTCCCGCCACCGCTCGGCCGGGTAGAGCCAGACCGGCTTCGTGACGATCTCCGGCGGCTCCCACTCGTACCGAGGCCAGATGTGGGTGTGGAGGAAGGCGTCGGTGTTGCCGAGGATCTCGACGTTCACCCGACGGTATCCGTCGTCGCGCCGGGAGCAGACAATCTCGACGGCGGCCGCGACGAGGTCGACGTCGGCAAGGTACTCAAGGCGTTCCACACGCGGCAGGTCCGAGAGGCGATCGACCCCGGGAGTCTTCGTGAGGGCGAGGCTGTAGCCAGGGAGGAACTGGACGTCCCCGATCACGGCGAAGGCAGCGCCGAGTTTGGCGAGCACTGTGGGGTTACGCCCCTCGATCGCCGCGCGCACGCGGTCGCTGCGCCAGTCGTTCACGCGACCTGCAGGGGTTTGATCCCGTCGATCTGCTCCCCGGCCCGTTCCTCGGCCCGGTCGAGATCGTAGTGGCTCTGCAGATTGATCCAGAACGCCGCCGAGGTACCGAAGTACTTCGCGAGGCGCAGCGCGGTGTCCGCCGTGATCCCTCGCTTGCCGTGCACGATCTCGTTGATTCGGCGCGGCGGCACGCCGATCGAAACGGCGAGCTTGTTCTGCGTGATGCCGAATCCCTCGATGAAGTCCTCCATGAGGACCTCTCCAGGGTGAATCGGCTCGAGCTTGTCAGTGGTAGTCAACGATCTCGACCCCCTCGGGACCCGCGTCGGTCCACGTGAAGCAGATCCGCCACTGGTCATTGATCCTGATGCTGTGCTGACCGACCCGATTCCCTTTCAGAGCTTCGAGTCGATTTGCGGGCGGGAGGCGCAGGTCTTCGAGGGCCACCGCCGAGCCCACCTGACGTAGCTTGCGCAACGCGACCCGAAGGATCCGAGGATCGATCGAGCGCACGCGCTCACGACGCCACAGTCGCTCGGTGTCTTTGTTGCCGAACGACCTGATCACAGGATCAGTTTATGACGGGGCGCGCTAATAACGCTACACGTTAAACCGGAACTCCACCACGTCGCCGTCGACCATCACGTAGTCCTTGCCCTCGATGCGCGCCTTGCCGGCCGCCTTGGCGGCCTGGACCGAGCCGTGCTCGACCAGGTCCTCGAACGAGACGATCTCCGCCTTGATGAAGCCTCGCTCGAAGTCGGTGTGGATGACGCCGGCGGCCTGCGGGGCGGTCCAGCCCTTGCGGATGGTCCAGGCCCGGGCCTCCTTGGGGCCCGCGGTGAGATACGTCTGCAGGCCCAGGGTGTCGAACCCGACGTGGGCGAGCTGGTCGAGGCCGGCCTCCGTCTGCCCCGACTCCGCGAGCATCTCGGCCGCCTCGTCGGGCTCCAGCTCGACGAGCTCCGCCTCGAACTTCGCGTCCAGGAAGATGGCGTGGGCCGGTGCGACGAGCTCGCGCATGCGGTCCTGCATCGCGGTGTCGGCGAGCCCGGCGTCGTCGGTGTTGAAGACGTAGATGAACGGCTTGGCCGTCATGAGCTGCAGCGAGGCGATCTCGGCGAGGTCGAGACCGGCGGCCTTCGCGCCCTGGAAGAGGGTGGTGCCCGCCTCGAGGATCTCCTGGGCCTGCTTCGCCGCGGCGAACAGGACCGGGTCGCCCTTCTTGATCTTGACCTCCTTCTCCATCCTCGGCAGCGCCTTCTCCAGGGTCTGGAGGTCGGCGAGGATGAGCTCGGTGGAGATCGTCTCGATGTCGCCGGCGGCGTCCTGCGAGCCCTCGACCCGCACCACGTCGCCGTCGTCGAAGGCGCGCGTCACCTGGCAGATCGCGTCGGCCTCACGGATGTTCGCGAGGAACTTGTTGCCGAGCCCTTCCCCCTCGGAGGCGCCCTTGACGATGCCCGCGATGTCGACGAACGACACCGTCGCGGGCAGGATGCGGTCGGACCCGAAGATCTCGGCGAGCTTGCCGAGCCTCTCGTCCGGCAGGGGCACCACTCCCACGTTGGGCTCGATCGTCGCGAACGGATAGTTCGCCGCGAGCACGGTGTTGCGGGTCAGGGCGTTGAAGAGGGTGGACTTGCCGACGTTGGGCAGGCCGACGATGCCGATAGTGAGTGCCACGTCGGCCCAGTCTACGCATCGTCCGCACCGCGACCGGTCAGGCCCGGGGCCTCACGCCTCGACCGTCACGGCTCGACCGTGATGTCCCGGTGCCAGGACTCGGTGATGTACGCCGTGTGCCAGCCCAGCTTGGTGTAGAGCGCCTCGGCCCCGGTGGGGCTGTCCGCGTCGACCTCCAGACCCACCCGGCGACGGCCACGGGCGGCCGCGTCGGCGATGACGGCGTACAGCAGCGCGGTCGCCACGCCTCGGCCCCGCGCCTCGGCCAGCGCACCGATGTAGTCGATGTAGGTCCCTCTGCTGCCGGACGCGTCCGGCTTGGACTCCGATCCCACCAGGGCACCGGCGGGCACCGGCTGCGCCTCGGGGGCGTTGGGGTCGTCCGTGAACGCCAGCCACCAGTGGTCCCAGCGGTGCCCCGGGTCCTCGCGCAGGCGCTGCACGAACTCCGTGAAGTACTCCTGGTAAGAGTTGAAGTGGTCGGTGAACGCCGTCTCCAGAACCTGGTAGACGGCGTTGACGTCCTCGGCGACCGGGATGCCGTTGTCGTGCTGCGAGACCCGGCGCACGGTGACACCGTCCTTGGGCGCGGGGAATGCTCCGGGCTCCCCCTCGTGGGCCTCCACCGGGCGCGTCATGTGCCACCAGGTGCGCGCGCGGCGGAAGCCGGCTGCGGTCAACCAGCCGCGCACGACGTCGTCGCCGGCGAAAGCCCCGGCGTCG
This sequence comes from Isoptericola sp. GX10416, assembly GCF_056590155.1. Taxonomy (NCBI): domain Bacteria; kingdom Bacillati; phylum Actinomycetota; class Actinomycetes; order Micrococcales; family Promicromonosporaceae; genus Isoptericola; species Isoptericola sp. GX10416. The sequence continues at coordinate 4,474 of NZ_JBWPVO010000020.1, forward strand.
AGCTGCGTGGCCTCCAGGCCGCGGACCTGGGCGAGCTCCCGGCCGACGTCCGCCAGCCACGCGTAGCACCAGGCGGCCACCCGCTCCTGGACTTCGGTCGCCACGGTGCGGTCCACCTCGATCCCGATGACCGCGCGGCCCGCCGCCCGGTCGTGGGCGTGCGCCCAGGCACGGACGATGCCGTCGGCGTCACGCACCACGACGTGCCGACGCGTCCAGGACGCCTGGCCGGCGATCTCGTTCTCGACGGCCTGCACGTAGGCCTCCGTCGACCCGGTGTGCGGAGCGGCCTGCCGGGCGCGGAGCTCGCTCAGCCGTGGAGCGTCCGCGAGGCCGGGAGCCACCGCCGTCCAGTCGTCGGGAAGAGTCGCTGCCGGTCGGTCACTCGCAGAATTCACGCCGACCAGTGTGTCAGGTCCGTGCGACACGCCCGGGTGCGTGGGCACCGCGGGACAGGTCAGCGGAAGGCTGTGACCTGCGCCAACAGGTCCGGCAGGCGTCGTTCGTAGACCCGCGCGCCCCAGCGGGTGCCGGCGGCGAGCGCCCCCGCCGCCGTGGCGGTCCCGACGGCGAGCGCGGCCCAGCCGAACCCGGTCACCCCACCCAGCAGGGCGACCAGGGCCAGCACGAGCGTCGGCAGCACGAGCGCGAGCACCACCAGGAACGCCACCGACTGCGCCACCAGCGTCGCGACGGTGGCGCCCTGCGGCGTCTTGAAGGCGCTCTCCCCCGGCTTCGGCACGGGGTACACGAGCCGCGCCGAGACGGCGCTCGACGTCCCGAGCGAGGCGCCCAGCACGCCGAGCGACAGGCCCAGCAGCGCCGGCAGGACGTCCCACCTCGCGGCGGCGCCCGCGGCCGCGACGGCCATCGCCGCCACCAGCGGCACGCCCACGACCAGGACCGGCAGCACCCTGCCCCACCGGTCCGCCCGACCCGGCACGCCCGTGGCCACGTGCAGCGCGAACGCCGTGTGGTCGTACCCCACGTCGTTGGAGATCCCGAAGCCCAGGATGAAGGCGACCAACGGCGCCACGACGAGCAGCATCCCGACGCCCGCACCGGACGACAGACCGAACGCCGCGAGCGCGACCGGCAGCAGCGGTATCACCGCGAGCGAGACGGCGTAGCGAGGGTCGCGCAACCAGTACGTGGCGCACCGCGCGGCGACGGCGCCCGTGGGTGTCGCAGGGAACCGGCCGAACCAGCCCAGGCCGCGCACCTTCCCGCCGGCGCCGCTGTGCGGCGGGCTCACCAGGGCGCGGGCGAGTGCACGGTCCCAGACCCACCAGGCGACGCCCAGGGTGACGACGACGACGGCGAGACGGGCCAGCAGCAGCCCCCACGCGCCGTCGTGCACGGCCCCGGCGAAGGCCCAGGGCGCTCCGAAGGGGGTCCACGCGACCACGTCGGCCACCTGGGCCAGCGCGTCGAACACGGCCGGCTCGGGGCCGGACGCGGTGACCGTGACGCCCTCCGGACCGGCGGACCGCTCGGCTCCGGAGGTCAGCCAGGCGATGCCCGGACCGACCAGCAGGAGCGGGACGATCGCCACGACCATGAGGATCTCGCGGTACCGGCGGGAGTCGAGCAGCGGGGCGAGCGCCGTCGTCGTGGCCCGCGAACCGACCACGCACAGCGCGAGTGCGGCGACGGCGCCGACGAGCGCCGCGAGCAGCGCGAGCGGGTCGCTCGCCCATGCGAACGAGGTGCCGAGCGCGGCGAGCAGCGTCACCGCCGCCGGGACGGACACCACGCTCGCCACCGCGAGCCCGGCGAGCAGCTGGCGACGCGGGATGGCGAACGTGACGAACCGCATCGGGTCCAGCGTGGCGTCCACCCCGAACGCGAACAGCGGCACGACCCACCAACCGAGCACGACGACGGCACCCACCACGGTCAGGAGCTGCCCGGTGAGCACCGGGTCGTTCCGGCCGCCGGCGATCGCGACCGTCACGAGGAGACCGACGACGAACAGCCCGTAGAGCAGGGCGAAGCAGAGCCCGATGGTCTGCCACACGCTGCGCCGCAACGTGTTGACGAGGAGCCTCAGCTTGAGTCGGACGAGGTGCGCAACCACGCCAGGCCCTCCGTCCCTCGCCGACCGCCCACCAGGTCGACGAACCGGTCCTCCAGCGTCTGCTCGCCGCGCACAGCGTCCACCGTGCCCGCGTCGAGCACGTGCCCGCCGGCGATGATCGCGACGTGCGAGCACATCCGCTGGACGAGGTCCATGACGTGGCTGGACACGACGACCGTGCCCCCACCGTCGACGTACGAGTGCAGGATGTCGCGGATGTTGGCGGCACTGACGGGATCGACGGCCTCGAACGGCTCGTCCAGCACGAGGACGCGCGGGGCATGGATCATCGCGCTCGCCAGCGCCACCTTCTTGGTCATGCCGGCCGAGTAGTCGACCACGAAGGTGTCGCGGTCCGCGGCGAGGTCCATCGCCGCCAGGAGCTCCTCGGTGCGTTCCGCCACCGTGGGCCGGTCGAGACCGCGCAGCAGGCCGGCGTAGGTGAGCAGCTGGGCGCCGGTCAGGCGGTCGAACAGGCGCACGCCGTCGGGCAGGATCCCGAGCCGGGCCTTGGCCTCGTCGGGGTGCGCCCACAGGTCGGTGCCGAGCACGTGCGCGGTGCCGAAGTCGGGGCGCAGCAGCCCCGTCGCCATGGACAGGCTGGTCGTCTTGCCGGCACCGTTCGGGCCCACCAGCCCGAAGAACGAACCGGCCGGCACGTCCAGGTCGATCCCCGCGACGGCGATCTTGTCGTCGAACTTCTTCCACAGGCCGCGCAGGCTGAGCGCTGCGGCCGGGTCGGGACCCCGGTGCGTGGGGTCGGGAGGCGCTGTCACGGGACCACCGTAGCCGTCCCGGCGGCGCCGGATCCGCCCGTCTCCCCGAGCGCCTCCCCCACCGGTGTCGGTGCCGCGTGGCAGCCTGAAGCACATGGAGACGACGACCGCTCTGCTGCTCTCGCTCGGCACCCTCGGCGTGGGGGTGCTCGTCGGCTGGCTCTGGCACGCCCTGCGCGCGACCGGCCAGGACCGGTCCGGGGAGATGGAGTCCGTACGCCTGCAGAGCGACCTCGCCGGGGCACGACGCGAGACCGCGACCCTGCGTGACCAGCTCCAGCAGGCCGGCCAGGAGGCCGAGCGCCGGCTCGTGGACGCACGCGAGCAGCACGCCCGGGAGCTGGCGGCGGCCCGTGACCAGGCGGACAAGCAGCTCGCCCAGGTCCGCCAGGACGCCGAACGGCAGGTCGCCGAGGTCAAGGGCGACCAGGAGCGCACGGCCCAGCAGTTCCGCTCGCTGGCCGGGGAGGTCCTGCAGTCCAGCAGCAAGCAGTTCCTCGACCTGGCCGAGCAGCGGCTCAAGCAGTCCGCGGTGCGGGGCGACGAGACCCTCGCCAAGCGCGAGCAGGCGTTCGCCGCCCTCGTCGAGCCGATCGGGAAGAGCCTGGAGCAGGTACGCCTCGAGGTCGCCGAGCAGGAGAAGAAGCGCATCGAGTTCGACTCGCGCCTCAGCGAGAACATGCGCAGCCTCGCCGAGGTCAACACCGAGCTGCGCAAGGGCACCAACGACCTCGTCACGGCGCTGCGGTCCTCGCAGGAGCGAGGCGCGTGGGGCGAGCTGCAGCTCCAGCGGGTCGTCGAGGCGGCCGGGATGATCGAGCAGGTCGACTTCGACGTCCAGGTCCAGGCCACCAACGACGACGGCGAGACGCTGCGGCCCGACATGGTGATCAACCTCGCGGGCGGCAAGAACATCGTGGTCGACTCCAAGGTCGCGTTCCTCGGCTACCTCGAGGCTCAGCAGGCCGACGACCCGAAGGTGCGTGAGGACCGCATGGCCGCCCACGTCCGGCACGTGCGCAAGCACGTCGACGACCTCGCGTCCAAGCGGTACTGGGACCTGTTCGACCAGGCTCCCGAGTTCGTCGTGATGTTCGTGCCCGCCGAGGCCTTCCTGTCCGCGGCCCTGGAGCGTGACCCGTCCCTGATGGAGGAGGCGGCGCGCAAGAACGTCATCCTGGCCAGCCCGGCCACCCTGCTGGCCCTCCTGCGCACCGTGGCCTACTCCTGGCGCCAGCAGGCGCTGGCGGACAACGCCCAGCGCGTGCTGAAGGTCGGCAAGGAGCTGCACTCCCGGCTGGTCACGATGACCGGTCACGTGACCAAGATGGGCCGCTCGCTCGAGGCGTCGACGAAGGCGTACAACTCGATGGTCGGCTCGCTCGAGCGGAACGTGCTCACCTCGGCGCGCCGGATGGTCGAGCTCGACGTCGTCGACGCGCGCGACGAGATCTCCGAGGTGCACGGCCTGGAGGAGACGCCGCGCCCCATCACCAAGCCGGAGCTGCTGGCCGCCGACGAGGGCGGCGTCGTCGCGATCGACTCGGTGAGCGCCGACTCCGCGCTCGAGGCGCTGGTCGAGGCGGACCGCAGGGCGCTCGAGCGGGCGGCCGCGCGCCGCGAGGACCAGGACGGCGCCGCGGACTCTGCGGACGACTCCGACGCGGCTGCGGGCTGACGCCGCCGGGGCAAGTACTCTCGCTCCGTGGAGCGAGAAACGTGAGCGTCGACGCCTGGGTGACGCTGGCAGTGGTGGTGGGGGTGCTCGCGCTGCTGGTGCGGGGGCGTATCGCGCCCTCGCTGGTGCTGCTCGGTGGGGCCGTCGCCGTACTCGTGCTCGGCGTGGTCACCCCGCAAGAGGCCTTCTCCGGGTTCTCCAACCCGGCCCCCGCCACCGTCGCCGCCCTCTTCGTGCTGGCCGCCGCGGTCGAGAAGACGGGCGCCCTGACACCGGTGATGCAACGCACGCTCGGCGACAACGGCACCTACCGGCGCCCGCTGCTGCGCAGCCTGACCCCGACCATGGCGGCCTCCGCCTTCCTCAACAACACGCCCGTCGTCGCGATGCTGGTGATGCAGGTGTCCGCCTGGGCGGAGCGGCGCGACATCGCCCCGTCGAAGTTCCTCATGCCGATCTCGTTCGCGGCGATCATGGGTGGCCTGCTGACGGTGATCGGCACCTCCACGACCCTGGTCGTCTCGAGCCAGATGACGACGTTCGGCCTCGAACAGCTGGGCTTCTTCGAGATCGCCCAGGTCGGGCTGCCGATCGCCCTGGTCGGCCTGGCCGTGCTCGTGGTGATGGCGCCCGTCGTCCTGCCGGACCGACGGTCGGCCCGCGCCGAGGTCGAGGAGGAGGGCCGGCGGTTCTCCTTCGAGATGCAGGTCGTGCCCGGCGGTCCGCTGGACGGGAAGTCCGTCGAGCAGGCACGACTGCGGCGCCTGGAGGGACTGTTCCTCGCCTCCGTCGACCGCGGCGACACTGTCATCGCGCCGGTCCGGCCCGAGACGGTCCTGCGTGGGGACAACCGTCTGCACTTCGTCGGCCCCGCGAGCCGGGTCGTCGACCTCCAGGACACCCCCGGTCTGCGGTCCACCGAGCTCGCGCACGTCCTGGACCTCGAGGAGCCGGCCGTCCGCTACTTCGAGGCCGTCGTCGGGCAGCGGTCGCCCCTCGTCGGCAAGACGCTCAAGGACGTCGGGTTCCGCTCCGCCTACCAGGCCGCGGTCCTCGCGATCCACCGGTCCGGACAGCTCGTCGCGAACCGGCTGGGCACGGAGCGCATCCGGCTGGGCGACACCCTCATCATCGTCAGCGACCCCGGGTTCCGGGACCGCTGGCGCGACCGGCCCGACTTCCTCCTCGTGGCCGAGCTCGACGGGAGCCCGCCCGTGGCGACGTCACGCGCCTGGGTCCCCGTGACGCTGCTGGCAGCGGTGGTCGTCCTGGCCGCCACGGGCCTCGTGCCGATCCTCGACGGAGCGCTGGTCGCCGCCGCCGTGCTCCTCGCCGCCAAGGTCCTCACCGTGACCGAGGCGCGCCGGGCGATCGACTTCGACGTGATCCTCGTCATCGCCTCGGCGTTCGGCCTGGCGGCCGCCATGGAGAGCTCCGGCCTGGCCGAGATCATCGCGGGCGGACTCGTGGAGGTGGCCGGCGCTCTCGGCCCCTACGGCGTGCTGCTCGGCCTCGTGCTCGCCACGATCGTGCTCACCGAGCTCATCACGAACAACGCCGCCGCCCTGCTCATGCTGCCGATCGCCGTCAACGCGGCTGCCGCGGGCGGCGTCGACCCGCGCGGAGCGGCCGTCGCCGTGGCGGTGGCCGCCTCGGCGTCGTTCCTGTCCCCCATCGGCTACCAGACCAACATGATGGTCTACGGCCCGGGCGGCTACCGGTTCACCGACTACGCGCGCCTCGGCTGGATGCTCACCCTGCTCGTGATCGTGGCGACCGTCGCGCTGGTGCCGGTGTTCTGGCCCGCCGTCGGCTGAGGCTCAGACCGGCTGGATCGGCAGCTCACGCCGCTTCTGCGGGCGCGGGCGGTCGTCCGAACCGCCGGACTCCTTGAGCCCGGCCCGCAGCTCACGCGGCAGCGAGAACATCAGGTCCTCCGTCGCGGTGCGGACCTCCTGCACCTCTCCGTACCCGTGGTCCGCGAGCTTGCGCAGGACGTCGTCGACGAGGATCTCCGGCACCGAGGCGCCCGACGTCACGCCCACCGTCGTGACGCCCTCGAACCAGGCGTCGTCGATCTCCGTCGCCCGGTCCACCCGGTACGACGTGCGGGCACCGGCCTGCAGGGCGACCTCGACCAGCCGGACCGAGTTCGAGGAGTTCGCCGAGCCGACCACGATCACCAGGTCGCACTCGGGGGCAAGCTTCTTCACCGCGACCTGACGGTTCTGGGTCGCGTAGCAGATGTCGTCGCTCGGCGGGTCCTGCATCTCGGGGAACTTCTCGCGCAGGCGCCGGACCGTCTCCATCGTCTCGTCGACGGACAGCGTGGTCTGCGAGATCCAGACGACCTTCTCGGGGTCGCGCACCACGACCTTGTCGACCTCGTCGGGCGAGTTGACGACCTGGACGTGGTCGGGCGCCTCACCGGCGGTGCCCTCGACCTCCTCGTGACCGTCGTGGCCGATCAGCAGGATGTCGTAGTCGTCCTTGGCGAACCGCACGGCCTCCTTGTGCACCTTGGTCACCAGAGGGCAGGTCGCGTCGATCGTGTCCAGGCTGCGGGCCGCCGCGGACTCGCGCACCGCGGGCGAGACGCCGTGGGCCGAGAAGACGAGCCGCGCACCCTCGGGCACCTCGTCCGTCTCCTCGACGAAGATCGCCCCCCGGTCGCGCAGCGTGTCGACGACGTGCTTGTTGTGCACGATCTCCTTGCGCACGTAGACGGGCGCGCCGTAGGCGTCGAGCGCCTTCTCGACGGCGACCACGGCGCGGTCCACGCCGGCGCAGTAGCCACGCGGCGCAGCGAGCAGGACACGCTTGGTGGTGGTGGGTGCGGGGGCCGGAGCAGTCGTCGTCACCCGACCAGTCTAGGAGGCCGGGTGTGGAGAGCCTGTGACGGCCCGCGAATGGCCTGCCGCACGTCCGCTGTGGGTGGTGTGCGGCATCCTGGGACGCGTGACCGACGCCAGCCCCGGACCCGCCTCCCCCCTGCCGCTGCCCGAGCGCGCCGCGGAGACCACCGCCGAGCGCCCGTGGCCCGTCCGCCTGCTGTCGACCAAGATCCGCGACTACGTCGCCCGGATGTCCCCGGTGTGGGTCGAGGGACAGGTCGTCGAGCACACGTACCGCCGGACCTCCGGGATGCAGTTCGTCACGCTGCGCGACACCGACGTCGAGGCGTCGCTGCCCGTGAACATGCTCACCCGCGCCTACGACGGTCTCGAACGCAAGCCCGACGTCGGCGACCACGTCGTGGTGCAGGCGAAGCCGGAGTTCTGGGTCAAGACCGGCCGGATGTCCCTGCGTGCCACGGCCATCCGGCAGGTCGGTGTCGGCGAGCTCCTCGCCCGCATCGAGCAGCTGCGCAAGGTGCTCGCGGCGGAGGGGCTCTTCGACGCCGACCGGAAGCGCCCGCTGCCGTTCCTGCCCGCGGTGGTCGGGCTCGTCTGCGGCCGGGAGTCCAAGGCGGAGCACGACGTCGTGGTCAACGCCCGGGCGCGGTGGCCACAGGTGCGCTTCGAGATCCGCGAGGTCGCGGTGCAGGGTGTCAACGCCGTGCGCGAGGTGTGCGAGGCGATCACCGAGCTGGACGCCCGCCCCGAGGTCGACGTGATCGTCGTCGCGCGCGGTGGCGGCTCCGTCGAGGACCTGCTGCCCTTCAGCAACGAGACGCTCGTGCGGGCCGCCGCCGCCTGCACCACTCCCCTGGTCAGCGCCATCGGGCACGAGACCGACACCCCGCTGGTCGAGCTGGTGGCCGACTACCGCGCCTCGACCCCGACGGACGCCGCCAAACGGATCGTCCCGGACGTCACCGAGGAGCGCCAGCGCGTCGTCCAGGCCCGCCAGCGGATCCGCGGTGCCGTCACGGCGCTGCTGGCCCGCGAGCAGCACGGGCTCGACTCCGTCCGGTCACGACCGGTGCTCGCCCGCCCCCAGACGATGGTCGAGGCCCGGGAGACGGAGATCGCCCAGCACCTGCGCCACGCGCGGCACCGTCTCGACGCCGCCCTGCTCAGAGGATCCGGTGAGATCGGCCGTCTCGCCGGCCAGGTGCGGGCGCTGTCGCCCGCCTCCACCCTCGACCGGGGCTACGCCGTCGTCCAGCGCGGCGACGGTGCGGTGGTCCGTGCCGCGGCGGAGGTGGCCACCGGCGACCCGGTGCACGTCCGGCTCTCGGCCGGCTCCCTCGACGCGACGGTCACCGCCACCGCACCCTGACGGACGCGGGCTCCGCTCAGCCGGACGCGGTGCGCGCGGCGCGCCGCATCCGGGCGGCCAGCCGCGCGAAGGCGTCGGCGAGCTCCCGGCCCTCGATCACCTCCACGTCGGCGTCCAGCTGCGTGATCCACAGCGCGAGCCGGTCCGGGTCGTCGGAGCCCACGTCGACGCGGCACCTCCCCGGACCGACCGGCTCCACGTCGGCCGCCGCCCCGAGCGCCGCCTCGACCACCTCGGCCGGGGCGTGGACCTCGATGCGTGCGCGGTAGCGCCACGTCGCCCGCCGTACCCGCCCGGCGACGTGCTCGGCCACGCTGTCCTCCGGGAGCGGACGCGGCGTGAACCGCGCACCGGTCGGCGCTCGCGGCACCACCCGGTCGGCACGGAAGACGCGCCAGTCGTCCCGGTCGAGGTCCCAGGCGAACAGGTACCAGCGCGACCCCCAGCTCACGAGCCGGTACGGCTCCACGTGACGCGTGGACTCGGCGCCCGCATGCGACCGGTAGGCGAACCGGAGTCGTTCACGACCGCGGATCGCCGCGGCGACAGCGCTGAGCGCCCCCAGGTCGAGCGACGGGTCGGGACCGGGGACCACGCTCGTCGAGCCGCGGATCGCCTCGACCCGGCGCCGGAGCCGCGAGGGCAGCACCTGCTCCAGCTTGGCGAGCGCCGTCAGCGACGTCTCCTCGGCACCGGCACCACGAGCCGCCGCGGCACCGAGGCCGACGGCCACCGCGACCGCTTCGTCGTCGTCCAGGACGAGAGGCGGCATCGCCGTGCCGGCCGACAGCCGGTAGCCGCCCGCGACGCCGGGACGCGCCTCGACCGGGTAGCCGAGCGAGCGCAGCTTCGAGACGTCGGTGCGTACCGTCCGTGCGCTGACCTCGAGCCGCTCCGCGAGCTCGCCGCTCGTCCAGTCCCGCCGGAGCTGGAGGAGCGACAGGAGCCGGAGCAGACGGGCCGAGGTCTCGAGCATGTCTCGATCCTGCCACCGATCACGGAAGAAACCCTGCCGCAATCGATGACAGCGTGGGGTCATGACCAACGACACCGCACTCGTCCCCTTCCGTATCGACATCCCGCAGGCCGACATCGACGACCTGCGCGACCGGCTCGCCCGCACGCGCCGGCCGCACCCCGTGCCTGGTCGCGACGACCGCACGGACTTCAGCCGTGGCATCCCGCCGGCCTACCTCGCCGAGCTCGCCGAGTACTGGCGCGACGGGTTCGACTGGCGCGCGCAGGAGGCGGCCCTGAACACCAACGAGCAGGTCACCACCGTGGTCGACGGGCAGAGCTTCCACGTGATGCACGCACGCTCGGCGAACCCCGAGGCCGTGCCGCTGCTCCTGTGCCACGGCTGGCCCGGCTCGTTCGTCGAGTACCAGCGGCTCGTCCCGCTGCTGACCGACACGTTCCACGTGGTCGTCCCGTCGCTGCCCGGCTTCGGGTTCTCCACCCCGCTGTCCGGCACCGGCTGGGAGGTCGCCCGCACCACCGAGGCGTACGCCGAGATCATGACCCGGCTCGGCTACGACCGGTTCGCCGCGCACGGCACCGACATCGGCGCCGGCGTCGCCGGCCGGCTCGCCGCGCTGCACCCCGAGCGCGTGATCGGGACGCACGTCGGCAGCGACGGCAGGTCGCTCGGGATGGTCGGCGACCAGTTCCCCTGCCCCGACGGGCTGACCGAGGACGAGCTCGCACAGATCGAGGCCGTGCGCACGCAGGAGGCGGCCGAGCAGGGCTACTTCGCGATGCAGAACCACCGCCCGGACACGATCGGTGCCGCCCTCGTCGACTCGCCCGTCGGCCAGCTCGCGTGGATCGCCGAGAAGTTCCGCACCTGGGCCAACCCCGCCCACCGCACGCCGGACGAGGCGGTCGACCGCGACCAGCTCCTCGCGAACGTCTCCCTGTACTGGTTCACGCGCAGCGGCGCCTCGAGCGCGCAGCTCTACTACGAGGCGTCCCACTCCGAGCTCGACTGGCTCACGGCCGCCGACGTGCCCTCCGCCTGGTCGGTGTTCGACACCCACCCGTTGATGGCCAAGGTGTTCAACGCGTGGGGGACCGTCGACCGGTGGGTCGAGCACACCGCCGGCGGGCACTTCCCCGCCATGGAGGTCCCCGAGCTGCTCGCCGACGACCTGCGCGCCTTCTTCGCCGACGTCAGCTGACCCCCGGGACGAGGGCAGGCTGGGCAGGGCGGTCAGCGCGCGCGGACCACCCGGCCCTCGTCCCAGACGGGCTCCGCCGACTCCCGGACCGTGCCGTCCTGGCCGAACACGAGGAACCGGTCGAAGCCGCGGGCGAACCACCGGTCGTGCGTCACGGCGAGCACCGTGCCGTCGAACGCCTCGAGACCCTCCTGCAGCGCCTCGGCGCTCTCCAGGTCGAGGTTGTCGGTCGGCTCGTCGAGCAGCAGCGCGGTGCAGCCCGCGAGCTCGAGCAGCAGGATCTGGAAGCGGGCCTGCTGCCCGCCGGAGAGCCGGTCGAAGGGCCGCTCGGCCGCCGTCGTGAGCTCGTAGCGGCGCAGCGCCGCCATGGCCTTGCCTCGATCCTGCGCATGGTCCTCCCAGAGGATGTCGCGCAGCGTGCGCCCCGCCAGCTCGGGATGCGCGTGGGTCTGGGCGAAGTGGCCCGGCACCACACGTGCCCCGAGGCGCGCCGAGCCGGTGTGCGCCACGTCGCCACCCGCGAGCAGCCGCAGGAAGTGCGACTTGCCCGAACCGTTGGACCCGAGCACCGCGACCCGCTCGCCGTAGAAGACCTCGAGGTCGAACGGCTCCATCAGACCGACGAGCTCGAGCGCCTCGCACATGACCGCGCGGGCGCCCGTGCGGCCACCCCGCAGACGCATGCGGATGTCCTGCTCGCGCGGCGGCTCCGGCGGCGGCCCGGCCTCGGTGAACTTGCGCAGCCGCGTCTGCGCCGCCCGGTAGCGCGAGGCCATGTCCGGGCTGTTCGCCGCCTGCTGGCGCAGCGTGAGCACCAACTTCTTCAGCTGCGCGTGCTTCTCGTCCCACCGCCGGCGCAGCTCCTCGAACCGCGCGAACCGTTCGCGCCGTGCCTGATGGAAGGTCGCGAAGCCCGCACCGTGGACCCACGCGTCCGACCCCGCCGGCCCGGGCTCGAGCGCCACGATCCGGTCGGCGGAGCGCGCGAGCAGCTCACGGTCGTGAGACACGAACAGGACCGTCTTGCGGGTCGCGCGGAGCTGGTCCTCCAGCCAGCGCTTGCCCGGGACGTCGAGGTAGTTGTCGGGCTCGTCCAGGAGCAGGACCTCGTCGGGGCCGCGCAGCAGCGCCTCGAGCACCAGCCGCTTCTGCTCACCGCCCGAGAGCGTGCGCACCTCGCGCCACTGGGCGCGCTCGAACTCCACGCCGAGCGCCGCCGTCGTGCACACGTCCCAGAGCGTCTCCGCCTCGTAGCCCTGGACCTCCGCCCAGTCCGCGAGCGCCTGCGCGTACCGCATCTGCGCGGGAACCCCGTCGGTGCTGTCGTCGAGCTCCATCACCTCCTGCTCCGCCGCCTCGACCGCGCGCGCGGCGTCGCGGATCCGCGGTGGCGCGACGCCGGCCAGGAGCTGGCGCACGGTGGTGTCGTCGCGCACCGAACCCACGAACTGCGGCATGATCCCCAGCCCGCCGCTCACGGTCACGGTGCCGGCGTCGGGCAGCAGCTCGCCGGTGACCAGACGCAGCAGCGTCGTCTTGCCCGCACCGTTCGGGCCGACGAGCGCCGTCGCGCTGCCCTCCCCCACGCGGAAGGAGACGTCGTCGAGCAGCGCGCGACCGTCCGGCAGCACGTACTCGACGTGCGCTACCTCGAGATGACCCATGGGTCGATGGTGCGCCGTCGGGGCCGCCCGGGGCAACGGGATATGCGAGCCGAGCGGGCCGGAGCGCGGCACGGCGTCCTGACGGACGGACGGACGGGCGGCATGTCGGTGCGGTGCGGTTAACTGTCCCCGTGACCGACGCAGAACCCGCCCCGCAGGCCGACGTCCCTGACGTCGGGACGCTCACGTACGAACAGGCTCGCGACGAGCTCGTCCAGGTCGTCGCGCGGCTCGAGGCCGGTGGCGAACCGCTCGAGGCCTCCCTCGCCCTGTGGGAGCGCGGCGAGGCGCTCGCGGCCCGCTGCCAGGAGTGGCTCGACGGCGCCCGCGAGCGGCTGGCCGCCGCCCAGGCGACGGCCAGCCCCGCCGGGGACGACTGATGGCGCGGCACGTCCTCGCCGTGGGCGAGGCGCTGGTGGACGTGGTGCACCGGGCGGACGGTTCCAGCGCCGAGCACCCCGGCGGCTCTCTCGCCAACGTGGCCCTGACCCTGGGCCGGCTCGGCCGGGACTCGCGGCTGGCGACGTGGCTCGGCCGGGACGACCGCGGGGACGCGGTGCGGGCCTGGCTGGCGGAGTCGTCCGTGACGACGACGGCGGGCAGCGACCGCGCGCCGCGGACCTCGGTCGCGCAGGCCACGCTCGACGCGGGCGGCTCGGCGACGTACGAGTTCGACCTCGAGTGGCAGGTGCCCGACGACGCAGGCGCCACCGCGGACACGCTGGCGGTCCACACCGGGTCGATCGCCGCGGTGCTCGAACCGGGAGCCTCCGACGTCCGCGCCCTCGTCGAGGCCGCGCGGACGACGTCGACGATCACCTACGACCCCAACGCCCGTCCCGTCCTCATGGGCGAGCCCGCGGTCGCACGGACGCACGTGGAGGCGCTCGTCCGGCTGGCCGACGTCGTGAAGGTCAGCGACGAGGACCTCGAGTGGCTGGCCGCCGGGACCGCCCCGCTGGACGTCGCGCGCGCCTGGGTGCACGATCTCGGCGCGGCCATGGTGGTCGTGACCTTCGGCGGCGAGGGCGCGACGGCGGTGACGACGTCGGGCGAGGTCCACGTCCCGTCCCGGTCGGTCCAGGTGGTCGACACCGTCGGCGCGGGCGACTCCTTCATGGGTGCGCTGCTCGACGGCCTGTGGTCGGCCGAGCTGCTCGGCGCGGACCGGCGCGACGCGATACGCACGATCGACCACCACACCGTCCAGACGCTGCTGGCACACTGTGTCGCGGTCGCCGCGGTGACAGTCTCCCGGGCGGGTGCGAACCCGCCGTGGTCCCACGAGCTGGAGGATGCATGACCCCCACCGAGGCATGGACCGCGCTACGGTCCGGCAACGCACGATTCGTCACCGACTCCCCGGCCGAGCGGTCCCAGATGTCGCTGCGGCGCGCCGAGCTCACGTCGGCGCAGTACCCCCACACGGTGATGTTCGGGTGCTCGGACTCCCGGGTCGCGGCAGAGATCATCTTCGACCAGGGCCTGGGCGACCTCTTCGTGGTCCGCACGGCCGGGCACGTCGTCGACACCACGGTGATCGGCTCGATCGAGTACGGCACCGAGCTGCTCGGGACACCGCTGGTGGTGGTGCTCGGGCACGACTCGTGCGGCGCGGTGAAGGCCACGGCGGACACCCTGATGACCGGGGAGCAGCCGCCCGGCTTCGTCCGGGCCGTGGTGGACAAGGTCATCCCGTCGATCGCCGGGATGACGAGCCGCTGGGACGAGGTCTCCCACGACGGCGTGCCGCTGGAGGATCACCTGCGCACCGAGCACGTGCGGCACACCGTCAGGCTGCTGCGCGGGTACTCGGCCGCGCTGGACGCCGCGGTCACCGCGGGTCGGGTGGCGATCGTGGGGGTCGAGTACGACCTCGCCGAGGGATCGGCCCGGCTCGTGGCCGTGGACGGCGAGGTCGGCGAGGAACCGTTGGCGTGACACCTTTCACACGCTGACCGCGCCGCGGGTGCGGCACGATAGACGCATGACTTCCGACACCGTCGCCGGCGGCGCCGACGCGCCCGAGACCGAGTACCGCATCGAGCACGACACGATGGGCGAGGTCCGCGTCCCGGCCCGAGCCCTGTATCGCGCCCAGACCCAGCGTGCGGTCGAGAACTTCCCGATCTCGGGCACCCCGCTCGAGCGCGGCCACGTCCAGGCGCTGGCCCAGGTGAAGAAGGCCGCCGCCCTCGCCAACGCGGAGCTCGGCGTGCTCGAGCAGGACGTCGCCGACGCGATCGCCGCCGCCGCCGACCGGGTCGCGTCCGGCGAGCTCGACGAGCACTTCCCGGTGGACGTCTACCAGACCGGGTCCGGCACGTCGTCGAACATGAACACCAACGAGGTCCTGGCGACCCTGGCGACCCGCACCCTGGGCCGCGACGTGCACCCGAACGATCACGTCAACGCCTCGCAGTCGTCGAACGACGTGTTCCCGACCTCGGTGCACGTGGCCGCCACCGCCGGCGTCGTGCGGGACCTGGTGCCCGCGCTGGCGCACCTGGCCGACGCCCTGTCCGCCAAGGCGGAGGAGTTCGCCGGCGTCGTGAAGTCGGGGCGCACCCACCTCATGGACGCCACCCCGGTCACGCTCGGCCAGGAGTTCGGCGGGTACGCGGCCGCGGTGCGCTACGGCATCGAGCGCCTGGAGTCGGCGCTCCCCCGGGCGGCCGAGGTCCCGCTGGGCGGCACCGCCGTCGGCACCGGCATCAACACCCCGGCGGGCTTCCCGCAGCGTGTCATCGAGCTGCTGCGCGAGGACACCGGGCTTCCGCTGACCGAGGCGCGCGACCACTTCGAGGCGCAGTCCGCCCGCGACGGGCTGGTCGAGCTGTCCGGTGCGCTGCGCACGATCGCCGTCTCGGTGACGAAGATCTGCAACGACCTGCGCTGGATGGGTTCCGGCCCCAACACCGGTCTGGGCGAGATCGCCATCCCGGACCTGCAGCCCGGCTCGTCGATCATGCCGGGCAAGGTCAACCCGGTGATCCCGGAGGCGGTGCTCATGGTGGCCGCCCGCGTGGTGGGCAACGACGCGACGGTGGCGTGGGCCGGCGCGACCGGCACCTTCGAGCTCAACGTGCAGATCCCCGTCATCGCGCAGGGTGTGCTCGAGTCGATCCGCCTGCTGACGAACGCCTCCCACGTGCTGGCGGACAAGACGGTCGCCGGCCTGACCGCCAACGCGGAGCGGGCCAGGGCGTACGCGGAGTCCTCGCCGTCGATCGTCACGCCGCTGAACAAGGTGATCGGCTACGAGTCCGCGGCGAAGGTCGCGAAGAAGGCGGTGGCCGAGGGACTGACGGTCCGCGAGGCCGTCGTGGCGCTCGGGTTCGTGGAGCGGGGCGAGGTCACGGAGGCGCAGCTCGACGAGGCGCTCGACGTGCTGTCGATGACCCGCCCCCCGCAGGCCTGACCCCTCCCCCGCTTGTGGGTGCACGACACGCCGCTGTGCCGTTCGTGTCAGCGGCGTGTCGTGCACCCACAGCGGGTTCGGGCACGCTTCCCGCAGTCAGATCTCGAGCGACTCCAGCATCTCCGTGACCAGGGCGGCCACGGGCGACCGCTCGGACCGCGTCAGCGTGACGTGCGCGAAGAGCGGGTGGCCCTTCATCGCCTCGATGACCGCCGCGACGCCGTCGTGCCGCCCCACCCGCAGGTTGTCCCGCTGCGCGACGTCGTGGGTCAGCACCACCCGCGAGTCCTGACCGATGCGCGACAGCACCGTGAGCAGCACGTTGCGCTCCAGCGACTGAGCCTCGTCGACGATGACGAACGCGTCGTGCAGGGAGCGTCCGCGGATGTGGGTGAGCGGGAGCACCTCGAGCATCTCGCGGTCGATGACCTCCTCGACCACCTCGGGCGACACGAGCGCGCCGAGCGTGTCGAACACCGCCTGCGCCCAGGGGTTCATCTTCTCGGACTCCGTGCCCGGCAGGTAGCCGAGCTCCTGACCGCCGACGGCGTACAGCGGGCGGAAGACGAGGATCTTGCGGTGCTGCCGGCGCTCGAGGACCGCCTCCAGCCCGGCGCACAGCGCGAGCGCCGACTTGCCGGTGCCGGCCCGTCCGCCCATCGACAGGATGCCGATGTCCGGGTCGAGCAGCAGGTCGATCGCGATCCGCTGCTCCGCGGAGCGGCCGTGCACCCCGAACACGTCCTGGTCGCCACGGACGAGCCGCACCTGCTTGTCCGCGGTGACGCGTCCGAGCGCCGATCCGCCGGCCCCCTGGATGACGAGACCGGTGTGGCACAGCAGCGGGCTCGCCTCCGCCACGACCTGCGGGTCGAGGGACGCCAGCTCGACGGTGGAGCCCTCGTACAGCGCCCCGACCTGGTCGTCCGTCATCGCGATCTCTCGCATGCCCGTCCAGCCGGAGTCCACGGCGAGCTCGTGGCGGTACTCCTCCGCGCGCAGCCCGACCGCGGAGGCCTTGACGCGCATGGGGAGGTCCTTCGAGACCACCGTGACCTCGCGTCCCTCGGCCGCCAGGTTGGCGGCCACCGACAGGATCCGCGTGTCGTTGTCCCCGAGCCGGAACCCGGCGGGAAGCACCTGCGGGTCCGTGTGGTTCAGCTCGACCCGCAGGGTGCCGCCGTCGTCGCCGATCGGCACGGGAGCGTCGAGACGGCCGTGCTTGATCCGCAGGTCGTCGAGCGCGCGCAGAGCGCTGCGGGCGAAGTAGCCCAGCTCGGCGTGGTGCCGCTTGGCCTCGAGCTCGGTCACGACCACGACCGGCAGGACGACGTCGTGCTCGGCGAATCGGTGGATGGCTCGCGGGTCGGACAGCAGGACGGACGTGTCGATGACGAAGGTGCGCAGGTCGGTGCTGGTGTTCTCAGTGGCCACGATGTGCTCCTCGCGCAGAGCGGGACGGTGGTGTGGGCGGGCGACCGGCCGAGCGCACGTCGTGCGGCAGAGCCGGGGCCGGCCCTCCTGCGCGGAGCGTGCACTCCATCAGATGGCCTCCCGAGAACGCACAGGGAGTGCGTCCTGCACGTCACGCTACGACGACGACGGCGTGACGGACGTCACGAGACCGGCGCGTCGCGAAGTCGTCGTCGAGAGTTCATCTGCCCGTGCCCGTCGGCGTCCGACCGGTAGTCTGATCGGTGGTGAGCCGGGAAGTCTGGTCGGCGGTACCGGCTGGGACGCCGGCTCGACCCACGCCCTGAACGAACTGGAGCCTCCCCTGAGCACCGACGTCGACAACCAGACCTTCGGACGGCGCCTGTCGCGCTTCCTCTCGCGGGAGACCACCGGCGGCGCACTCCTCATCGGCGCCGCCGCCGTCGCGCTGATCTTCGCCAACTCCCCGTGGCGCGACGCCTACGAGACCCTCTCCCAGACCGTCGTCGGCCCCGCCTCTCTCGGCCCGCTGCACATCCATCTGGACCTGTCGCTGTCCGCGTGGGCGGCGGACGGGCTGCTGGCCATCTTCTTCTTCACGGTCGGCCTCGAGCTCAAGCACGAGTTCGTCGCGGGCTCGTTGCGCAGCCCCAAGCAGGCCGGCGTGCCGATGCTCGCGGCCGTGGGCGGCATGACCGTTCCGGCCGTCTTCTACGTGGTCGCCGTCATCGCCCTGGGCGACTCGAGCGCGCTGCACGGCTGGGCGATCCCGACGGCCACCGACATCGCCTTCGCGCTCGCGATCCTCGCCGTCTTCGGCAAGGGCCTGCCGGTCGCGATCCGCACGTTCCTGCTCACCCTCGCGGTGGTCGACGACCTGCTGGCGATCATCATCATCGCGGTCTTCTACACCGACGCGATCCACGGCGCCTGGCTCGGCGGCTCGCTCGTCGTCGTCGCCGTGTTCGCCTGGTACATCCGTACGCGGCGTCCGCGGTGGTGGATCCTCGTCCCGCTCTTCGTCGTCGCCTGGACGTTCATGCACGCCTCGGGCGTGCACGCGACGATCGCCGGTGTCCTCATGGGGTTCGCGGCCGCCGCCCGCCCGATCCACGGCGAGACCGAGACCCGGACCCACCACTACGAGCGAGCGGTCAAGCCGTGGTCGCAGGGCCTGGCGCTCCCGCTCTTCGCCTTCTTCTCCGCGGGCGTCGACCTGGTCGACGGCGGTGGTCCGGCCGAGATCCTCTCCCAGCCCGTGGTCATCGCCATCGTCGGCGGGCTCGTGATCGGCAAGCTGATCGGCGTGCTGGGCACCACGTGGCTCGTCACACGCGTCACACCGTTGCGGTTGCCCCCGGGCATCGGCGTCCGGGACCTGCTACCGGTGGCGTTCCTTGCCGGCATCGGCTTCACCGTGTCGCTGCTCATCTCCGAGCTGTCGTTCGGGCACGGCTCCGAGCACACGCTGGGTGCCAAGGCGGCCATCCTCATCGCCTCCGTGGTCGCTGCGACGCTCGGTGCCCTGACGCTGCGCTGGGACGCCAAGCAGGACCGCGGGCCGGACATGAACCGGGACGACCTGCCCGACGAGGTCACCACGGTCATCGGCGACGAGGAGGACCGCAAGGAGCACTGAGCTCAGCGGCCCAGCAGCGCGTCCCGCTGCATCTCGACCTGCCGTCGCAGGGCCACCAGGACCGCTGCGACGGCGGGACGGCGCCAGGACTCGGGGTGCACGAGCGCCCGGTACGGCAGCCGGTCACGGACCTCGTCCGGCAGCAGCCGGACGAGGTCCGGGTGCCGGTCGGCCGCCAGGCACGGCACGAACCCGACCCCGGCGCCCGCCCGCGTGGCCTCCACGTGCACGAACACGTTGGTGGACGTCATGGCGTCCCGGATGCCCGGGACGAGCCGGCGCGGGGTGTCCAGGTCGTCGACCTGCAGCATCGAGTCGATGAAGTGCACGAGCCCGTGCCCGGCGAGCTCGGCGACGGTCCCCGGCGTGCCGTGCTCGGCGAGATAGTCCCGCGACGCGTACATCCCGAGCTCGAACTCGCCGAGCGGCACCACCTGCGCACGCGGTGCGGGGGCATCGCCGACGACCACCTCGATGTCGACACCCGACCGGTGCTGGGCCGGACGCCGCGTGACGGTGACGGCCTCGACGGTCAGGTCGGGGTGGTCGCGCCGCAGCCCGACGACGGCGGGCGGCACCACGTAGGCGCTGAACGCATCGGTGGCGGTCATCCGGACCACCCCCATGACGGGGTCGGTCTCGCCGTCGTCGGCCACCAGGCGCCCGACGGCGTCCGAGACGGCCTCGGCGGCGCGCGTCGCCCGCTCGCCGAGGGCGGTCAGCTCCCACCCGTCGGTGCCGCGGACGAGGACCCGGTCGCCGAGGCTGCGTTCCAGGGCCGCGACCGTCCGCGCCACCGTCGTGTGCGTGACCCCGAGCTCGGCGCCCGCGGCGGTGTACCGGCCGGTGCGCGCGACGGCGAGCAGGACGAGCAGGTGGTCGGCGGACGGCGTCGGCATGCCTCCACGGTAGACGGATGTGCGTGCGCGCACACCGGGTGTGCCTCAACGAGCGTTGCGCGCACATCGCGCGCCTGTGACCATCGGAGGACGATCGCAAGACGTGCCCTGTCGACGACGACGCCGGAGGTTGCCATGCCCACCGCCCCGCTCCCGGGACCCGACAAGGTGCTCGCCTCCGCGGCCGACGCCGTCGCCGACGTCCCCGACGGAGCCTCGCTCGCCGTCGGCGGCTTCGGGCTCTGCGGCAACCCGATGGCCCTCATCGAGGCGCTGCTCGACCGCGGCACGCGCGACCTGTGGGTCGTGAGCAACAACTGCGGCGTCGACGACTGGGGCCTGGGCCTGCTGCTCGGCGCCGACCGGATCCGCCGGATCACGGCCTCCTACGTCGGCGAGAACAAGGAGTTCGCTCGCCGCTACCTCTCCGGCGAGCTGCAGCTCGAGCTCACCCCGCAGGGAACGCTCGCCGAGAAGCTGCGCGCCGGCGGTTCCGGCATCGCCGCCTTCTACACCCGCGCCGGGGTCGGCACCCAGGTGGCCGACGGCGGCCTCCCGCAACGCTACGACGCCGACGGCGGGGTGGCGGTCGCCTCACCCGCGAAGGAGGTGCGGACCTTCGCTGATCCCGCCGCGCCGGACGGCTCCGAGACCGAGTACGTGCTCGAGGAGGCGATCCGCACGGACTTCGCACTGGTGCACGCCGCCAAGGGCGACCGGCACGGCAACCTGGTGTTCCACCGGTCGGCCCGCAACTTCGCGCCGCAGGCCGCCATGGCCGGGCGCGTCTGCGTGGCGCAGGTCGAGGAGCTCGTGGAGCCGGGCGAGCTCGACCCGGACGAGATCCATCTGCCCGGCGTCTACGTGCACCGCGTGGTGCCGGTCGGCACCGGGATCGAGAAGCGGATCGAGAAGCGCACCACCCGTCCCGCCGGGGCGCCGTCGACCCCGGCAGCGAGCCCTGGCCCGGAGACCGACGCGCCACGCCGCGGCCGGACCCGGGACGAGATGGCGGCACGGGCCGCCGCCGAGCTGACCGACGGCTCGTACGTGAACCTCGGCATCGGGATGCCCACGCTGGTGCCGAACCATGTGCCGGACGGCCGCCACCTGGTGCTGCAGTCCGAGAACGGGCTCCTCGGGGTCGGCCCTTACCCGACCGAGGACGAGGTCGACGCCGACCTCATCAACGCCGGCAAGGAGACCGTGACGCTGCTGCCGGGCGCCTCGGTGTTCGACGCCGCCACGAGCTTCGGGATGATCCGCGGGGGCAAGATCGACGCCGCCGTCCTCGGCGCGATGCAGGTCTCGGCCACCGGCGACCTCGCCAACTGGATGATCCCCGGCAAGATGGTCAAGGGCCCCGGCGGCGCGATGGACCTCGTCAACGGTGCGCGGCGGCTGATCGTCCTCATGGATCACACCGCCCGCGACGGATCGCCCAAGATCCTCGCCGAGTGCACGCTGCCGCTCACCGGACGCGGCGTCGTCGACCGCATCATCACCGACCTGGCCGTCATCGACGTGACTGACGACGGCCTGCTGCTCCGCGAGCTGGCCCCCGGGGTGACGGCCGACGAGGTCGTCGCCGCCACCGGTGCCCCGCTGCGGATCGACCCCGACCTCGCCCCGTCCCGAAAGGTTCAGCCATGACCCGCACCACCGAAGCGCGCCCCGACGACGTCGTCGTCGTCTCCGCCGCCCGCACCCCCCAGGGACGCCTGGGCGGCGCGCTCTCCGCGCTGTCCGCCGTCGAGCTCGGCGCGGTGGCCGCACGCTCCGCTCTCGCCTCGGCGGGCGACGTCGCCGGTGACGTCGACGCGGTGATCCTCGGCCAGGTGCTGCAGGCCGGCGCCGGTCAGAACCCGGCCCGGCAGACCGCCGTCGCCGCCGGGATCGCCATGGACGTCCCCGCCGTGACCGTCAACAAGGTCTGCCTGTCCGGGCTCACCGCCGTCGTCGACGGGGCGCGCCTGCTGCGCACCGGTGAGGCGTCGGCGGTGCTGGTCGGCGGGCAGGAGTCGATGACCAACGCCCCCCACCTGCTGCCTGGCGCGCGGGCCGGGTTCCGCTACGGTGACGCCACCCTGCTCGACGCCGTCGCGCGCGACGGGTTGTCGGACGCGTTCGACGGGCAGGCCATGGGCCTGAGCACCGAGCAGCACAACTCCGGTGAGGTGTTCGTCTCGCGCGCCGAGCAGGACGAGATCGCGGCCGCCTCCCACCAGCGGGCGGCCCGCGCCGTGAAGGACGGGGTGCTCACCGACGAGATCGTGCCGGTCGAGGTACCGCAGCGACGCGGTGAGCCCGTCGTCGTCTCCTCCGACGAGGGGGTGCGCCCGGACACGACCGCCGACGGCCTCGCCCGGCTGCGGCCCGCCTTCTCCTCCGACGGGACGCTCACCGCGGGCAACTCCTCGCAGATCTCCGACGGCGCGGCGGCGCTCGTGCTGACCACCCGCGACCGTGCCGAGGCAGCCGGGGTGCCGGTGCTGGCGACGGTGCGCTCGGCCGGCCAGGTCGCCGGGCCGGACACCTCCCTGCACTCCCAGCCGGCCCGCGCGATCAGCGCGGCGCTGGCCCGCGAGGGCTGGACGCCCCAGGACCTGGACCACGTCGAGATCAACGAGGCCTTCGCCGTCGTGACGGCCGTGTCGACGCGCGTGCTCGGGATCGACCCCGAGATCGTCAACCCGCACGGCGGCGGCATCTCGCTGGGCCACCCGATCGGGGCGTCCGGTGCGCGCCTGGCCGTGCACGCAGCGCACCAGCTCGCGCGGGGCCGCGAGGCCGGGCGCGGTGGCTCGCGTGCCGCCGTCGCGCTCTGCGGCGGCGGCGGCCAGGGCGAGGCGCTGCTCCTCGAGGCCTGACCCGCCCCAGAACGTTGTGGGCGCGATTTCTGGCCCGATATGCGCCATATGCGCCTGTATCCGGCCCAGAAATCGCGCCCGCAACGCTCGGGGGGAGCTTGCCTACCGGACGAGGGAGCGGAGCTGCCGCAGCGCCACCGAGAGCGTGGCGATACCCGGCCGGTCCACGGCGCGCGCCATGGCCAGCGCGTCCATCGCCCGCAGCGCCGGTGCGCCCCCACCCTCGAGCCACCGCTCGATCCGCTCCGCGGCGTCACCGGAGTCGGTACCGTCCAGCACCGAGGCCGTCAGCGCGATGGTCACCGCGTAGACGTCGTCGCGCAGCGCGGCGCGGGCCATCGAGTCCCACCGGTCGTCCTGCGCCAGACCGGACACGTTGGTGAGCATGTCCCCCACACCGAGCCGGCTCGTCAACGTGAAGTAGGTCCGCGCCACCTGGTCGAGCTCCCAGCCGCGCTGTGACGCCAGCTCGGCCACGTCGAGCAGCGGCAGCGAACCGAGCAGGCCGGCACCCCGCCGCGCGAGCTCCGGGCCGCAGCCCGCCGCCTCCAGGCTGGCGACCCGCTCCGTGAAGCGCTCCAGCTCGACGCCCTGGAGCAGGTCGTCCAGCCGGGCGGCGTAGGAGCGGACGGGATCCGCGTACGCCTCGATCTCCTGACCGACGTCCACCCGGTCCGACCGGTGCTGCACGAACCACCGCGCCGTCCGGTCGAGCAGCTGACGCAGCTCCAGGTAGAGATCGGTCTGCACACGTGCCGCCACCACGTTGTCGGTGGCCTCCACGGCAGTGACGAACCCGCGCAGGTCGAGGATCTCCCGGGCCGCGACGAACGCCCGCGCGATCTGCTCCGTCGGCGCGCCGGTCTCGTCCGCCGCACGGAAGGCGAACGTGATGCCACCCCGGTTCACCATCGAGTTCACCACGGCGTTGACCACGATCTCGCGCCGCAGCGGATGGTCCGCGAGGTCCCCCGCGTAGCGGTCGCGCACCTCCTGAGGGAAGTACTCGGCCAGCGTGCGGGCGAACCACGGGTCGTCCGCCAGGTCCGTCTCGGTGAGGTCCGCCTTCAGGGCGAGCTTCGTGTAGGCCACGACCACCGCGAACTCCGGGCGGGTCAGCCCCTGCTGCTGCTCGACGCGCTCGGCGACCTGGACGCCGTCGGGCAGGAACTCCAGGGAGCGGTCCAGCTCGCCGCGGCCTTCGAGCCACTCCATGAGCCGCTCGTGCACGGGAAGCATCTCGGCGGCGTTGGCCCGCGAGTTGCCCAGCAGCACGTTCTGCTCGTAGTTGTCGCGGAGCACCTGCTCCGCGACCTCGTCGGTCATGGACTGCAGCAGCTCGTTGCGCTCGTCGATCTCCAGCCGATCGTCCCGCATCACGTCGCCGAGCAAGATCTTGATGTTCACCTCGTGGTCCGACGTACCGACACCGGCCGAGTTGTCGATCGCGTCGGTGTTGATCTGGACGCCGGCCAGCGCCGCCTCGACCCGGCCCCGCTGGGAGACGCCGAGGTTGCCGCCCTCCCCCACGACCCGGGCACGCAGTGCGGCACCGTCCACGCGGATCGCGTCGTTCGCCCGGTCGCCGATCTCGGCGTTCGTCTCGGTGGAAGCCTTGACGTACGTCCCGATGCCGCCGTTCCACAGGAGGTCGACGGGCGCCAGCAGCACGGCCTTCTTGAGCTCGGCCGGCGTGAGGCTGGTGACGCTCTCGTCGAGACCGAGCACCTCGACCATCTGCGGCGTCACCCGGACGGACTTGGCCGACAGCGGGAACACGCCGCCACCGGCCGAGATCAGGTCCCGGTCGTAGTCGTCCCACGAGGACCGCGGCAGCTCGAACAGCCGCCGCCGCTCCGCGAAGGAGGCCGCGGCGTCCGGGGCGGGATCCACGAAGACGTGCCGGTGGTCGAACGCGGCCACGAGCCGGATGTGCTCGGAGAGCAGCATGCCGTTGCCGAACACGTCCCCGGACATGTCCCCCACGCCCACCACCGTGAAGTCCTGCGTCTGGGTGTCGTGACCGAGCTCGCGGAAGTGCCGCTTCACCGACTCCCAGGCGCCACGGGCCGTGATGCCCATCGCCTTGTGGTCGTAGCCGGCGGACCCGCCGGAGGCGAACGCGTCGTCGAGCCAGAAGCCGTACTCGGCCGAGATCTCGTTCGCGATGTCGGAGAAGGCCGCCGTGCCCTTGTCCGCGGCGACCACCAGGTACGGGTCGTCCCCGTCGTGACGCACCACCCGGTCCGGCGGCACCACCTCGGTGCCCTCGCGGTTGTCGGTGATGTCGAGCATCCCCCGGATGAAGGTGCGGTAGGCCGCCTGCCCCTCCGTGAGCCAGGCCGCCCGGTCGCCCGGGTCCGGCAGCTGCTTGGCGACGAACCCGCCCTTGGACCCCGTCGGGACGATCACGGCGTTCTTGACCATCTGCGCCTTGACCAGGCCGAGCACCTCGGTGCGGAAGTCCTCGCGCCGGTCGCTCCAGCGCAACCCGCCGCGCGCCACCTTGCCGAACCGCAGGTGCACGCCCTCGACCCGCGGCGAGTACACCCAGATCTCCGCCATCGGGTGCGGTGGCGGCAGGCCCGGCACGCGTGCGCAGTCGAGCTTCATCGACACCCACGGCTTCGGCTCGCCGTCGGCGTCGCGGGTGTAGAAGTTGGTGCGCCAGACGGCGTCGACGACGCCGACGAAGGAGCGCAGGATGCGATCGTGGTCGAGGCTGGCGACGTCGTCCAGGGCGGCCAGCAGCGCGTCGGTCGCCTGCTGCGCCCGCTCGGCACGGTCGCCCTCGGCCTCCGGGTCGAAGCGCACGGCGAACAGGCGCACCAGGTCGGCGGCCAGCTGCGGGTACGCGATGAGGGCCGCGTCGATGTACTCCATCGAGAACGCCGAGCCGGCCTGACGCAGGTACCGCCCGATCGACCGCAGGACGACGATGTCCCGCCACGACAGCCCGGCGCGCAGGACCAGCGCGTTCAGCGCGTCGCTCTCGGCGGCGCCGGACCACACGGCGCAGAAGGTCGCCTCCAGGGCCGCCGCGGTGGCGGCGTCGCCCCACAGGTCGGGGTCGGAGACGGTGAGTCCGAAGTCGGAGATGTGCCGCGTCTCGCCGTTCTGGAGGTTGATCGTGTACGGCCGCTCGTCGATCACGTCCACGCCGAGGTCGGTCAGCAGCGGCAGCACCTGGGTGAGCCGGTGCTCGCGCAACGAGGCCAGGGTCAGCCGGCGGACGCTCGGGTCGTCCCCCTCCGGCGTGTACAGGTGCACGGCGATGGGATGGTCCTCGGTGAGCCCGTCGAGACGCGACATGTCGCCGACGGCGGCCCGCGGCGTGACCTGCTCCTTGTAGGCCTCGGGGAAGGCCGAGCCGTAGCGGCCGAGGATCTCCGCCGCACCCTCCTCGCCGTGGACGTGGTGCAGCTCGTCGACGACGGCCGCCTCCCAGGTGCGGATGGCGTCCTCGAGCCGGCGCTGCAGCTCCGCCTCGTCCACGGCGGGGATCGCGGCGTCCCGCGGGACGCGCACGACGAAGTGGAGCTGGGCGAGCGGCGAGTCGTCCACCCGCGTCGTGTGCTCGACCCGCTCCGCGTCGAACGCCTCGCGCAGCAGCGCCTCGACGCGCAGGCGCACCGTGGTGTTGTAGCGGTCCCGCGGGAGGTACACCAGGGCCGAGACGAACCTCCCGAACTCGTCGGTCCGCAGGAAGATGCGGGTCCGGCGGCGTTCCCGCAGACGCGTCACCTCGCCGGCGACCTCCGCCAGGTGCTCCGCCGAGTCCTGGAAGAGCTCGTCGCGCGGGTACTGCTCCAGGGTCTGCAGCAGGTCCTTGCCGGAGTGGGAGGTGGGCGCGAACCCGGAGGCCCGCAGCACCGCCTTCACCTTCGGCGCGACGATCGGCAGGGTGAGCACCGACGCGGCGTACGCCGCGGAGGTGAACATCCCGATGATCCGCCGCTCTCCGGTGACGTTCCCGTCGGCGTCGAAGGTGCGCACGCCGACGTAGTCGAGGTACACGTCGCGGTGGACCGTCGCCCGGGAGTTCGCCTTGGTGATGGTGAGCAGGCGCGGCTCGCGCGCGGTGCGTCGCGCCTCGGGGCGCAGGTGGACGACGGCGGAGGTCGGCTTGCGCAGGATCCCCAGCCCCGTGTGGGGCAGCGGGCGCAGCACGTCCTCGCCGTCGAGGGTGTCGAGGGTGTACTCGCGGTAGCCGAGGAACGTGAAGTGGTCCTCGGCCAGCCAGGTGAGGAACTCGATGGTGGGGGCGACCGAGGCCGGGTCGACCGTCCCCGGCGGCTGCACGCGCAGGTCGGTGCAGATGTCGAGGCAGGCCCGGCGCATCGCGGACCAGTCGTCGACCGACGCGTGCACGTCCGCGACCACGTCGCGCAACCTGGCGACCAGCGCCTCGCGCTCCTCCTGGCTGGCGATCCGCTCCGTCTCCACGTGGATCCACGACTCGAGGCGGCCGCCGTGGGCGCCGATCTCCAGCAGCTCGCCGTCGTCGTCGCGCCGGACGGCGAGCACCGGGTGCTGCAGCAGGTGGAGCGTGGAGCCGTGCCGGGCGACGGCCGCGTCGACGGAGTCGACGAGGAACGGCGCGTCGTCGGTGCAGACGTCGACGACGGTGCGGCGCGACGTCCAGCCGTCCTCACGGAGCGTGGGGGTGAAGACCTGCACGAGCGTCTGGCCGGGCTCACGGCGCGACACGAGCTGGACCGTCGACACGGCGGCGCCGACGACGTCGCGCGCCTCCCGCTCGCCGAGATCCTCCGCGGAGTATGCCTCCAGCAGCGTTCGCACATGGCCCTGCAGCTCGGCGGGGAGGCCCTCCACGGCCTCCAGGACCTGCGGGTCGGAGACAGCGACGTCGGTCATGTACCTCTTCGTTCTACGTCGGGACGTGGACCGTGACCTGGTGGACTCGATGCTATCCAAGGGGCCGGGTCACGCCAGGCGAGAGCTCGCCGTCGTGCTCCGCGGCCGGTGCGTGCCGCTCGAGGAACTCGTAGACCTCGGTGGTGTCGACACCGGGGAACGCGCCGGACGGCATCGCCGCGAGCATCGAGGCGTGCGGGCGGGCGCTGGGGAGCGCCTGGCCCGCCCACCGTTCGGCCAGGGGCTGCGCCGGCTGGCGGCAGCACGAGTCGTCCGGGCAGCGTGAGGTGGACCGCGCCGTCGTCTCCCGGCCGAGGAACCACTTGACCTGCGCGTACGGCACGCCCACGCTCACCGAGAACCGGCCGTCCGGCGTGTCCGAGACGCGGGAGGTGCACCAGTAGGTCCCCGTCGGGGTGTCGGTGTACTGGTAGTACGGGCTGAGCCGGTCCTGGATCCCGAACACGACCCGCGCCGTCCACTGCCGGCACACGTGCTGGCCCTCCACCGTGCCGAGCGCGTCCGCGGGGAACCGCACGCCGTCGTTCTCGTACGCCTTGTGGATGGCGCCCGACTCGTGGACCTTCATGAAGTGCACGCCGATGCCGAGGTGGCGCGTGGCGAGGTTGGTGAACCGGTGCGCCGCCGTCTCGTAGGACACGGCGAACGCGTCGCGCAGGTCCTCGATGGAGATCGCCCGGGCGTCCTTCGCCTCGCGCAGGTGCTTGACGGCGTCCCGCTCCGGCAGCAGCAGCGCCGCGCACAGGTAGTTGGCCTCGACCCGCTGCCGCAGGAACTCCGCGTAGTCGCCCGGCTCGGCGTGCTCGAGCACGTGCGAGGCGAGCGCCTGCAGCAGGGCCGACCGCGCGTCCGAGCGGCCCCGGATGCCGTTGCTCGGCAGGTAGACGCGCCGGTTGCGCCGGTCGATGACCGCACGCGTCGACTGGGGCAGGTCCGGCTCGTAGTGGATCGAGAAGCCCAGGTGCGCGGCGACGTCGACCGCGGCCCGCTGCGGCATCGGGCCGCGCGTGTGCCCGACGTCGTCCAGCAGGGAGCGCGCCACGATCTCCAGGTCCGGGAAGTAGTTGTCCTGCGCGCGCATGTCCGCCCGCAGCTCGGTGTTGGCGCGGCGCGCCTCCTCGGGGGTGAGCGCGCGCTCGCGGTGCAGCCGTTCCAGCTCGGCCTGCAGCGCGACGATCGCCTCCAGCGCGTCGCTGGGCAGCGACTTGCCCACCCGCACCGGGCGAACGCCCAGCGCGGAGAAGAGGGGGCCTCTTTGCACTCGCTCCAGCTCGATCTCGAGTGCGTCGCGGCGCGACGGCGGCTCCGGCGAGAGCAGGTCGTCGACGCTGGTGCCGAGGGCGCGGGCCACCGCCTGCAGGCGGGCGATCGTCGGTTCGCGCTTGCCGTTCTCCAGCATGGAGACCTGCGACGGTGCACGTGAGATGGCGTCTCCGAGCTCGCCGAGGGTCATCCCCCGGCGCGTCCGCAGGTGCCGGATGCGCCGGCCGATCGTCAGGGCGTCAGGCTCGGTGCCCGCCGGGAGCGCCGTCGGGGGCGCCGCGCCGGTCCGGTTCGTCGTCGTGATGGCCATGGTCCAGCGTGACATGGACCACTGCTTCTGGGAAGCAGAAGAATGCTGATACTTCTTCTCACGAATCCTGGCCGGAGGGCTTGCGCAGGGCGCAGAGTCGTTCTCGAGGGCAGGTCGCCGCACACCACGGCACTGCTGCACCACGAAGGCACCACGACCGGAAGGCACGATCATGACCGCGACGCTCGAGACCGGCTCCACGAACGGCACCACGACCCGGGAGACCCGCCCGGGCGACCAGGTCACCACCGCGGCGGCGCTCGCCGAGCGGTGGGCGACCGACCCGCGCTGGTCCGGCGTCGTGCGCGACTACTCGGCCGAGGACGTCGTCGCGCTGCGCGGGTCCGTCGGCGAGGAGCACACCCTCGCCCGGCGTGGCTCCGAGGTCCTCTGGGAGCTGCTGCACAGCGAGGACTACGTCAACGCGCTCGGTGCGCTGACCGGCAACCAGGCCGTGCAGCAGGTCAAGGCCGGCCTCAAGGCGATCTATCTGTCGGGCTGGCAGGTGGCCGGCGACGCGAACCTGTCCGGGCAGACCTACCCCGACCAGTCGCTCTACCCCGCGAACTCGGTGCCCGCGGTCGTGCGCCGCATCAACAACGCACTGCTGCGCGCCGACCAGATCGACGTCGAGGAGAACGGGGCGCCGACGCGCAACTGGCTCGCGCCGATCGTGGCCGACGCCGAGGCAGGGTTCGGCGGACCGCTCAACGCCTACGAGCTCATGAAGTCGATGATCGCCTCGGGCGCGGCCGGCGTGCACTGGGAGGACCAACTCGCCTCGGAGAAGAAGTGCGGCCACCTCGGCGGCAAGGTGCTCATCCCCACCAAGCAGCACGTGCGGACCCTCAACGCGGCACGCCTCGCGGCCGACGTCTCCGACGTGCCGAGCGTCATCATCGCCCGCACCGACGCCGAGGCGGCCACCCTGCTGACCTCCGACGTCGACGAGCGCGACCGGCCCTACCTCACGGGCGGGCGCACCGCCGAGGGCTTCTACGAGGTGACCAACGGGATCGAGCCCTGCATCACCCGTGCCCACGCCTACGCCCCGTACGCCGACCTCATCTGGATGGAGACCGGTACCCCGGACCTCGAGCTCGCCAAGAAGTTCGCGGAGTCCGTCAAGGCCGAGTTCCCCGACCAGATGCTGGCGTACAACTGCTCGCCGTCGTTCAACTGGAAGAAGCACCTCGACGACGACACGATCGCGAAGTTCCAGCGCGAGCTCGGGGCGATGGGCTTCAGCTTCCAGTTCATCACCCTGGCGGGCTTCCACGCCCTCAACCACTCCATGTTCGATCTGGCCCACGGTTACGCCCGTGAGCAGATGACGGCCTACGTGCAGCTGCAGGAGGCCGAGTTCGCCTCCGAGACCCGCGGCTACACCGCCACGAAGCACCAGCGAGAGGTGGGCACCGGCTACTTCGACCGCGTGTCCACGGCGCTCAACCCCGACGCCGCCACCCTCGCCCTCGCCGGCTCCACCGAGGCCGCTCAGTTCTGACTCACCCCGTTCTTCCGGAGGTACACCATGACCACGATCACCGACCGCCCCCGCACACCCGAGCACGCGCCGACGCCGCCCCGCGGCATCGCGCTGTCCGACTCCGCCACCGTCGCCGAGGGCACCATGGACGTCGTCGGCCCCCTGGAGCCCGGCTTCGAGGAGATCCTCACCCCGCGGGCGCTGGAGTTCCTGGCCCTGCTGCACGACCAGTTCGCCGACGCCCGCTGCGAGCTGCTGCTCACCCGCCAGCGGCGCACCCGGGAGATCGCCGACGGCGCCGACCCGGACTTCCTGCCCGTCACCCGCCCCGTGCGGGACGACCTCTCGTGGCGGGTGGCCGGCTCCGCCGGTGCTCCCGGGCTGTCCGACCGACGCGTCGAGATCACCGGGCCCACCGACCCGAAGATGACGATCAACGCGCTCAACTCCGGCGCCAAGGTGTGGCTGGCCGACGCCGAGGACGCGCAGTCCCCCACCTGGTCCAACGTGATCACCGGCCAGCGGGCGCTGCGCGACGCGATCCGGGGCGAGCTGACGTTCGAGGCGCCGTCGTCGGACGGGGGTCGCACGCCCGGCAAGCGGTACGCGCTGCGGACGCCCGAGCTGACCGAGATGCCGACGATCGTCTTCCGGCCGCGGGGCTGGCACCTGTTCGAGTCGCACCTGGCCTACACGGGCACGGACGGCTCGACGCAGCCTGCCTCCGGGTCGCTCGTCGACTTCGGGCTGTACTTCTTCCACAACGCCGCCGAGCTGATCGAGCGGGGGCGCGGGCCGTACTTCTACCTGCCCAAGCTCGAGGGACATCGTGAGGCGCGGCTGTGGAACGAGGTCTTCGAGCTGGCGCAGGAGGCTCTCGGCATCCCGCGCGGCACCATCCGTGCGACGGTGCTCATCGAGACGCTGCCCGCCGCCTTCGAGATGGAGGAGATCCTCTACGAGCTGCGCGACCACTGCGCCGGCCTCAACGCCGGGCGTTGGGACTACCTGTTCAGCGTCATCAAGTGCTTCCGCAACCGCGGCGACTCCTACGTGCTGCCCGACCGGGCGCAGGTCACGATGACGGCGCCGTTCATGCGCGCCTACACCGAGCTGCTCGTGGCGACCTGCCACCGCCGCGGTGCGCACGCCATCGGCGGCATGAGCGCCTTCATCCCCGACCGCCGCAACCCGGAGGTCACGGAACAGGCGTTCGCGAAGGTCCGCGCGGACAAGGAGCGCGAGGCCGGCGACGGGTTCGACGGCTCCTGGGTGGCGCACCCGGACCTCATCCCGATCGCCCGCGAGGCGTTCGACGCGGTGCTGGGCGAGCGCGAGAACCAGGTGGAGCGGCTGCGCGACGACGTCACGGTGGGTCAGGCCGAGCTGCTCGACGTGGCCTCGGCCCGCCGCGAGGGTGCGACGATCACCGAGGAGGGCCTGCGGACCAACATCTCCGTGGGCGTGCGGTACATCGCCTCGTGGCTGCGAGGTGCCGGGGCTGCGGCCCTCGACAGCCTCATGGAGGACGCCGCCACGGCGGAGATCTCCCGGTCGCAGGTGTGGCAGTGGATGCACTCCGGGACCGTCACGGCCGACGGGGTGACGATCACCCGAGCGCTGTGCGACGCCATGCTGCGGGAGTTCCTGCGGACCGCTCCGCGGTCGAGCGGGGACCGTCTCGACGACGCCGCGGCGATCTTCCGCGAGGTGGCGATGGGTGACGAATTCCCGCCGTTCCTCACGACGAGCGCGTACGCCCGCTTCTTCTGACCCTCCCCTTCGGTCGCCGAGTATCCAGGTTCGGACCGGTATGGGCATCCATACCGGTCCGGACCTGGATACTCGGCTGTCGGGAGACGCTTCCGAGTCCGTCCACAGGCGGGCTCGGGGTCGTCGCCTGTGGATGACGCCTGCGGGCGGTGAGCGGTCCCGGGCAGGGTGGCAGCCATGAATCTCACCTCCGCGTCCTTCCGCCCCGGCGACAAGGTGGCCGACGACGGCGCCCTCCTCGAGCTCGCCACCTTCCTGTCCGGCGGGGTCCTCCCCCGCGAGCGGGTCCTCACCCTGACCTGGCTCGACGCGGACGACCGCGTCACCGGCATCGCCGTGCCGGTCCGCGACGTCCCCGAGCAGCCCAGTGCGGAGGACGCCGCCCGGTTCGGAGGCGTGATCGCCTCCGTGACGAGCCAGTCCGTGCCGGGCGGCTCCGTGGTGGCGATGCTCGAACGACCTGGCGAGCAGTCCGTGACCGCCGCCGACCGGGCGTGGAACACCGCGCTGCGCACCCAGGCCGCCGAGCGCGGCTTCCGGCTGCACGGCCTGTTCGTCGCCGCCGGCGGTGCGGTCCGGCCGCTCGCCCTCGACGACGCGGCCTGAGGTTCTGAACGCGGCGCCTGGTGAATGCGAGAGCGCGGCCGCGACCTCCCTGCTAGTTTCGCCGCCGTGAGCCGCGCCGAGCAACGCCCGCTGCTGTTCCTCGACGTCGACGGCACCGTGCTGCCGACAGGCGGGGTGTCACTCCCGGAATCCCTCGAGGCCTGGTATGCCACGTGGCAGCATCCGAGCAACCCGCAGCTTGCTGCCATCGATCGCTCGCACGGCCCGCGGCTCTTGGCGCTCGACTGTGACGTCGTCTGGGCAACAGCGTGGATGCACGACGCGAACACCGTGATCGCACCGATCCTCGGTCTTCCTGCCCTGCCGGTAGCGGAGATGGGTGTGCTGCCAGGGATCGAGGATCCGGTCTGGGCCGACGACGACGGGTCTGCTGAGCTGAGTTGGAAGACGAGGCACCTGTGCCGGATCGCGGCGGGGCGCCCGTTCGTGTGGATCGACGACGAGCTGACGGCCGTCGACCGCGCATGGGCGGGGGCGAACCACTCTGGGGCCACACTCCTGCATCGCGTCGACTCGCTGGCGGGTATGCAGGCCAGCGACCTCGACGTCGTCGAGGCATGGCTTCGCGGGCTGGCCGAGGGTGAACCGTCGTGACCCACCACCTGTCCTTCGTTGCCTTCGTCGTCGCCATCTCGCCAGGACCAGACACCCTGCTGACCCTCCGGAGCACGGTCGGCGGCAGGCGTCAGCGCGGCGCATGGACCGTCGATGTCGACCACACCGTGGCCCGGGCCGCGTCGGCGGATCGCAGGTGTCCGCACAGCGTGGTTGGCTCCCGCGCAGGGCACAGTGATCCCGCGTGGCGTGATCAGGGTTGGACGAGGCGGACCTCGGCGTCGTGGACCTCGATGGGGTAGGTGGTGTCGGTGGTGGTGGCTTGGCCGGGCACGTCGGTCCAGGTGGGGGTGCCGGTGATGCGGAACTGGCCGTGCCAGGTGGTGGTCAG
>NZ_JBWPVO010000021.1:0-29476 GCF_056590155.1 Isoptericola sp. GX10416
ATGGCGCGTAGCAGGGTGGACTTGCCGGAGCCGTTGATCCCGACGATCCCGATGGACTCGCCGTGGCGTGCGGTGAAGGACACCCCGCGCACGGCGTGGACCTCGCTGACCGCACCGACGTGCTTCCGCCCCGCCCCGAGCAGCCGCTTGACCAGGCTGCGCCTCGCAGGTGCCGACCGTGCCGCGCTGACGGGCTGGCCGGCACCGCCGCCGAACACCCGGAAGACGATGTGGAGCTCGTCCACCACCAGGCACGGGTCGCCGAGCCGGACGGCGTCGGCGCGTTCCCCCTCGTCGTCCTCCTCGAGCTCCAGGTCGACGTCGGGGAACCGGTCGCCACGGACCATGGTCGATGCCATGGCGAGGACGGTATCAGATGACCTACTGAGTCGATAGGAATGGTTGGGTAGGTGCCTCCTGGCCGGGTCCTAGAACACCCAGCTGCACACCGGCGCGACCGGCCAGCCGAACGCCGTGCTCGCCGCCGCCAGCGAGCCGGGGGTGCGCTCCGCGACCAGGCCTGCGGTGGCCAGTCCCGCGAGCGACGTCCCGCCCAGGTACACGGCGCCGAGCTCGCGGACGTCCAGCGCCAGGTCGGCCTCCGACGGCGGCACGTCCGCCGGTTCGCAACGCGCCGAACCGAAGGGCTCGGCCCGCAGCCGCCATACACCGGCGTTGGCGGGCAGCCGGGCGTCGGTGACGGCGAGGGTCGTGTCGATCGCCGTGGTGTACTGCCGTCCGGCGAGGGCGGTGGGGAGGTCCACGAGGCGGACCCAGACGTTGTCGATCCGGCGCTGCCCCGCTGCGCGCGGGTTCTGGAGCAGGGTGAGGAGCGGGTCGTCCGGAGCGAGGATGAACGGCTTGGTCTCGGTCATCAGGTCGAGGTCGACCAGGACGCCCCACAGGGCGCGCGACGCTGCGGCGTCGAGGGTGACGGCCTCCATGACGTTCACCGTGCCGTCGGTGCCCGTGGGGACCCAGTCGAGCTTGCGGCGCAGCAGCGCGTAGCCTCGCGGCGCCCCGTCGCGCTCCACGATCACGATGCGTCGCGACTCCTGACCGCCGCGGGACGCGGTCGAGTCGTGCCACCAGGACGCCTGCAGCTCGGCCGACTCCCGGGTCGCCCACCCCGGGCGGTTCGACCCGGTGCCGCCCGCGGACTCACCGGCTGCGCGGTGCACCGTGTCGACGAGGGAGGCGTGGCGCTCGCGGTCGGCGTGCTCGATCCGCACCGTGTGCTCGGCCGCGCCAGGCACGTCGCGCAGGGATGCGCCGCGCGGGATGGTCAGACGGACGTCGTCGGCCGCCTTGCCGTAGCCGAACCGGCCGTAGATCGGGTACTCCGCGGCGAAGAGCGCGGACAGGGGTTCGCCTCGTTCCCGGCAGCGGGCCAGGTGCAGGTCGATCATGGCGCTCGCGATACCGCGCCGACGGTGCTGGGGGTGCACGCCCACCCACGTCAAGCCCGCCGTGGGCAGCGTGCCACCCGGGACGGGGAAGCGGCTGAACGGGTACGAGGCGTGCATGGCCGCGAGCTCGGAGCCGGGGCTCGTGCCGCCGTCGACCACGACGCCCACCGCGCGCTCCCACGTCAGCGGTGACGGTTCCTTCTCGATCTCGTCCGGTTCCACCGGCGAGGGGAAGGCCCACGAGTCGACGTGCGTGACGGCGCGGCGGTCGTCGGCGGTGAGCTGGCGGAAGCGGTACCCGTGCGGGGCGGGTGCGTCGATGGTCACGGGCCGATCCTGCCGCCCCGCGCGGTCCGGCGCCAGAGCGGCCGCGGTAGGGTGCACCGCGTGATCGAGGACGCCGCGACCAGCGCTGCCGAGGAGTACCTGGACGAGGTGCTCGCCGTCGTCGAACGGGTCCCGTCAGGGCGGGCCACGACCTACGGGCTGGTCGCCGAGGCCGTCGCCGAGGTGCTCGGCCGCGGCGGCCCACGCCAGGTCGGCCAGGTCATGGCCCGCGCAGGGTCCGGGGTCGCCTGGTGGCGGGTGGTCAACGCCGCGGGGGCGCCCCCTGCCCACCACCTGGACCGCGCGCTCACCGAGCTGCGCGCCGAGGGCTGCCCCCTGACCCGCGACGGGCGGCGGGTCGACCTGCGCCGCGCCGTCTGGCTTCCCTGACGGTGGTCGCGCCGGGTCGGCCGAGCCGGCGTCGGCCGAGCCTGCGGCTCAGCCGAGCAGGGCCGCCGCCGACGCGGCGTCCCCCTGGACCAGGAGCGTCGTCAGGGCCGTGCTCTCCCAGCGCGCGAGGTCCGCGCGGACCTTCGCCGCGGGCCCCACGAGCGCGATCTCCTCGACGAGCTCGGTCGGCACCGCACGGGCGGCGTCCTCCTTGCGGCCCTCGAGATAGAGCCGCTGCACCTCGTCGGTGACCTCCGCGTACCCGAGGCGGTCGAGGGACGCCTTGTGGAAGTTCGCCTCCTTGGCGCCCATCCCGCCCGCGTAGAGAGCGATGTGGGGGCGGACGACGTCGGCCGCGGACTCGACGTCGTCGCGCACCACGACGGGCACGGTCGCCGCGACCTCGAAGTCCTCGGGCCGGGAGCGCTCGTCGGCTCGCCGCGCGAAGCCCTCGGCCAGCAGCTCGCGGTGCTCCGCGTCCGTGCGGGGCGCGTAGAAGCCTGCCATCCAGCCGTCGGCGATCTCGGCCGCCAGGGCGACGTTCTTCGGGCCCTGCGCCGCGAGCACGATCGGCACCTCCGCCCGCACGGGATGCACCGTCGGCTTGAGCGCCTTGCCGAGACCGGTGGCGCCGGGAGTGTCCGCGGGCAGGGGCAGGTGGTAGAACTCGCCGTCGAACGTGACGGGGCGCTCGCGGGCGATGACCTGGCGCACGATGTCGACGTACTCGCGCGTGCGGGCCAGGGGCCGGCGGTAGGGCTGCCCGTACCAGCCCTCGACGACCTGGGGTCCGGAGGCGCCGAGGCCGAGCACGAACCGCCCGCCGGAGAGGTGGTCCAAGGTGAGCGCCTGCATCGCCGTGGCGGTGGGAGTGCGGGCTGCCATCTGCGCGATCCCCGTGCCGAGCCGCAGCCGGGACGTGTGCGAGCCCCACCACGCGAGCGGGGTGAAGGCGTCGGACCCGTAGGCCTCCGCCGTCCACACGGAGTCGAGCCCGGCGGCCTCGGCCTGCTGCAGAGCCTCCACGATGCCGACCGGTGGCTTGCGGGACCAGTAGCCGGTCTGGATGCCGATGCGCAGGGTGGTCATGGGTCTCCTCGTCGAGTCGTGGTATCTGGGACGTCCGGTCCCGGATACCTCACACCCTAGCCGAGGTGGCGTCGGCGGACGGTGCGTCCGATCCTGAGGAGATGGCCACCTACGACGACGTCGCCCGTCTGGCGCTCGCCCTGCCGGAGACGACGGAGGGCACCTCGCGCGGATGGCGAGTGTGGAAGGTCGCCGGCCGGCAGTTCGTCTGGGAGCGGCCCTTCACGCAGGCGGACCTGCGGCGGTTCGGCGACGAGGCCGTGCCGCCCGGGCCGATCCTCGCGGCCGCCGTCGAGGACCTGGGGGAGAAGGAGGCCGTCCTCGCGGCCCGCCCCGGAAGCCACTTCACCATCGCGCACCTGGACGGGTACGCCGCCGTGCTGGTGCGGCTCGACGCGGTCGACGGCGGCACGCTGGCCGAGACCGTCGAGGACGCCTGGCTGGCGCGAGCCCCGCGTCGGCTGGCCGCCGAGCACGGGCCGTGAAGGAGCGCGAGGCGCCGTTGCCCCGCACCACCAACCTTTCTAGTGCCGCCGACGGCACCGAACAAGGGCTGGACGCGTCCGTTGCCGAATCGACATCAGATGACGTACTCGATGAGCTGCGAGGGGTCCTCGAAGCTCTGCCCGTTGGTCGGCCGCGGCGGGCGTGGCGTCCGCAGGCGTGCCGGGACCCCGACGGCGACGGCGGACGCCGGGACGTCGCGCGTCACGACGGCGTTGGCGCCGATCTTGGCGTCGTGGCCGATCCACAGCGGGCCGAGGATCTTGGCGCCGGAACCGACCATCACCCGGTCGCCGAGGGTGGGGTGCCGCTTGCCCGGGTTCATCGAGCGGCCGCCGAGCGTCACACCGTGGAAGAGCAGGCAGTCGTCGCCGACCTCGGCGGTGGCGCCGATGACGACGCCCATCCCGTGGTCGATGAACAGCCGACGGCCGATGCGGGCACCCGGGTGGATCTCGACGCCGGTGAAGAGCCGGGACGCGAGCGAGATCACGCGCGCGAGCAGGCGCAGCGCGGGCTGCTGCCACAGGGCGTGCGCGACGCGGTAGTGCCACACGGCGTGGACGCCGGGGTAGGTCAGGACGACCGCGGCGAGCGAGGTCGCGGCCGGGTCCTGGGCGCGCGCGGTCTCCGCGTCCTCACGGAGGAGGCGGAGGAACGCGCGCGCCGAGGAGCGGTCCATCAGTCCAGCAGGTCCGCGTACAGGATGGTCGACAGGTAGCGCTCGCCGAAGTCGGGGATGATCACGACGATCGTCTTGCCGGCGTTCTCCTCGCGCTGAGCGACCTGCACCGCAGCTGCCAGGGCGGCACCCGAGGAGATCCCGACGAGCAGGCCCTCCTCCTTCGCTGCGCGCTTGGCGAACTCGACGGACGTCTCCGCGTTGATGTCGATGACCTCGTCGTACACCTCGCGGTCGAGGATGTCGGGCACGAAGTTCGCGCCGAGGCCCTGGATCTTGTGCGGACCGGGGGCGCCGCCGTTGAGGATGGCGGACTCCTCGGGCTCGACGGCGATGATCTTGACCTCGGGCTTGCGCTCCTTGAGCACCTGGCCGACGCCGGTGA
This sequence comes from Isoptericola sp. GX10416, assembly GCF_056590155.1. Classification (NCBI taxonomy): domain Bacteria; kingdom Bacillati; phylum Actinomycetota; class Actinomycetes; order Micrococcales; family Promicromonosporaceae; genus Isoptericola; species Isoptericola sp. GX10416. The sequence goes on from NZ_JBWPVO010000021.1 coordinate 4,787, forward strand.
TGGTGCCGCCGGTGCCGATGCCGGAGATGACGATGTCGACGCCGCCGTCGGTGTCCGCCCAGATCTCCTCGGCGGTGGTCTCCCGGTGGACCTTCGGGTTCGCCTCGTTGGCGAACTGGCGGGCCAGGACGGCGCCCGGGCGCTCGGCGGCGATCTTCTCGGCCGCGGAGACGGCACCCTTCATGCCCTCGGCGCCCGGCGTGAGCACGAGCTCGGCACCGTACGCGCGCAGCAGGGCGCGGCGCTCCTTGGACATGGTCTCCGGCATGGTGAGCACGACGTCGTAGCCACGCGCCGCGCCGACCCACGCCAGGGCGATGCCGGTGTTGCCCGAGGTGCCCTCGACGATCGTGCCGCCGGGCTGGAGCTCGCCGGACGCCTCGGCGGCGTCGATGATCGAGACGCCGATGCGGTCCTTGACGGAGTTCGCCGGGTTGTAGAACTCCAGCTTGGCGGCGACCGTCGCGGGAGCGCCCTCGGTGAGTCGGTTGATCTTGACCAGCGGGGTGCGCCCGATGAGCTTCGTCGCGTCGTCGTAGATGGTGGCCATGTGTGATGTTCCTTCGTCAGTTGCGGTGGTGCGGTGGTCGAGGGTGCTGAGTGGCGGTGCCCGACGGGGGCGCGCGCCAGGGAGCGGCGCTGACGTGTCGTCGTGGCGGAGAGGCAGAGTGGGGCGAGCGTCGCACGGTCGCCGCGGCCCGCGTGGCGGGTCAGGCGTGGCGTGGACGCTCTACCGACAGCAGCAGGCCGCCATGAGGGCGCCGCTCACCGGCAGGCGCACGGCGGTGCACGTCCGGGAGGTGGCGGGGAAAGCAGCACGGAGGAACGCGGTGGTGCTCATCGGTTCCTCCCGTGGTCGGCGGCGTGGGCCGTATCGTGTGCTTTCCGGGCGGGCCGGGCAAGGGCCTGCGGCGTCGAGCCTAACGACCCGACGACCGATCGACAAGGCTGGTCCCACTCATCAGCAACCTCGATGAGTCGGACGGCGACTGTGCCACCTGGTGCAGCCGGCTCGCGGCACGCGGCAGGTCCGGCGGCGCCGGCCGGTCGGCGGGCACGGTCAGCAGCGTCGCGAGGTGGTCCGAGGGCTGCCGGTCGTCCTCGTCGGCGGTGAGCGTGAGCACGAGCGGTCGGTCCTTGTCGTGCAGCACGTCCACGAGGCTCACGAACCGCGCCTGCGTGTCGGGGCGGCAGTCGGTGAGGGGCGGGAGGCCGAGCAGCACGAACCGTCGGTAGCGCTCGGCCAGGGACAGCAGGTCCGCGGCAGACACGGGAGCGGCGCACAGGCCCAGGAAGTCGAACCAGAGCGTGCCGCCGTCGACCCGCAGCGCCTCCACCGCGCGACCGCCGGGCAGCGGGACGTCCACGCGGTCCGCCACGTCCGGCGTCTCGAGCGTGCCGGCGGCCAGGACACGGCCGGATCGCCAGCCCTGGGCCACGCGGCCGTCGTCGGGCGCGAGGGTGCGGAAGTCCGTGGGGCCGGCGACCTCGATCACGGCCAGGGACTCCTCGACCATCTCGACGAGCGGCTCGGCGAGATGGTGGTAGAGCGGCGACGGCAACAACCCGTGCGGCGGGTAGTTCGACGTCGCGACGACGGTGACGCGCCGTGCGAGGAGCGCGCGCAGGGCACGGGTGAGGAGCATGGCGTCGCCGGGGTCGTGCAGGTGGAGCTCGTCGAAGCAGAGGGTGCGGGCGTCGCCGAGCAGCGCGTCGAGCGCGCGCTCCATGGCCTTCTCGCGCCCGGTGCGGGCCCACACCTCGGCGTGCAGCGCCCGGTAGAACTCGTGGAAGTGGAAGCGGGGACCGCCGGCCGCCGCGTGGAAGGTGTCGAGCAGCCAGGTCTTGCCGCGGCCCACCGGTCCCCACAGGTAGACGCCGTCCCCGCGCCCGCCGGTGCGCAGCAGCTCCTCCAGCCGGCCGGCGGCCACCCGCTGTGCGGGGGAGAGGACGAAGCCGGAGCCGGCGGCCGCGTCGAGGATCGGGTGCACCGTCCGAACCTACGGCGTCGGCCCCGATCCTGCCAGGACCGGGGCCGACGCCGCGAGCAGGTCAGGCTGCCGAGCACTCCGTGGAGATGGCGCTCGGATCGCCGTTGCCGATGAATCCGAACGACGTGGACGCGCCGGCCGCGAGGCTGCCGTTCCAGTCGACGTTCGAGACGGTGCTGCCGGACACCGACCCGTTCCACGCCTGGTTGATCGTCGCGCCGTCGACGACGACGTCCCAGCCGTCGATCGCCGCGTCGCCGGCGGTCACGGTCACGTCGGCCTGGTAGCCGCCGGACCACGAGTTGGTGATGGTCGCCTCGGCGGTGCAGTCACCGCCGGTGCCGTCGCCCGGGTCCTCGCCGTCACCGGGGTCCTCGCCGTCGCCCGGGTCTTCACCGTCACCGGGGTCTTCACCGTCACCGGGGTCTTCGCCGTCGCCCGGGTCCTCACCGTCGGCGGGGCCGTCGCCGACGATGTCCCCGCCACCGATGTTGATGTCGGAGCACAGGTAGTACGGCTGGTCGGCGTGGCTCGCCTGCCAGACGGTGTAGAGCACCGCGCGGCCGTCGTAGCCGGTCAGGTCCACCTCGGCCTGGTACGGCGACGTGGTCGGGTAGGAGTCCGTCACCTGCAGCAGGTCGAGGTCGTCCCAGCCGAGACGCTCGGTCGTGGGGTCGAAGCTGGGCTTCGAGACGTAGATCCGCAGGTAGTCCGCGCCGTGGTTCGCGCCGTCGGTGAGGGTGAGCGTGAACTGGTGGTCGACGCCGGTGGCGTACCAGCCGCCGGGCGTGTCGAGGTAGTCGTACCGCCCGCCCTCGGTCTGACCGCCGGAGCAGAGCTGGCCGTCGGGGATGAGCTCCTCGTGCCGGTGGTTGATGCCTTCGTGGTACAGGCCGTTCCAGTTCCACATGGCGGCCGGCTCGGCCTGCCAGGCGCCCCAGCACATCGGGTCGATCTCAGCCATCTCGGGGTTCAGGTGATCGTCGCCCCACCGCTCGAGGCAGCCGTAGTTGCGGGTGGGCGGGTCGGTGACCGAACCGTGGGCGGCGGCCGAGCTCGCGCCCACCGTGGCGACGGCCACGAACGCGAGTGGCGCGACGAGGGCGGCGGAGGCGGCCATCGCCGCCTTGCGCCATCGGGTTGTGCGGGACATCGGTGTCCTCCTGATGCTCGTGCGGCGGCCGCACGAGGCGGCCCGAACAGATGCCATCAGGCCACGCGGGACGCCTCCGGCGCCATGATCGAACCGTTTAGGTTACCGGGGCGATCGAATTGCCTGGCGGTGCCCGGGATGCAGCGAAGCCCAGGTCGGCACGCTGGCTGACCTGGGCTTCGACAGGGTGAGCGGGCGACGGGAATCGAACCCGCGTCATCAGTTTGGAAGACTGAGGCTTTACCATTAAGCTACGCCCGCACGTGCCCGACGGCACAGCACCGGTAGGTGCCGCATGCGTCGGGATGCGGGCGCCAGCCTAGCAAAGACTCGGCGGTGCTCCGGGGCACTAGACTTGCGCCGGGCCTGCCGTCCTCGGGCGGACAGGTACCTCGGGGTGTGGCGCAGCTTGGTAGCGCATCTGCTTTGGGAGCAGAGGGTCGCAGGTTCAAATCCTGTCACCCCGACCAGTTCTGACCTGCGACGACGTGGTGAGGTCCGGCCTCGGTCAGAAGACGAGCACCAGGACCGTGCCGCCCAGGCCGAGCAGCGACGTCCCCGCGCAGACCAGCGCGATGCGACGGCCGTGCCTCAGGCGGGGGACCTCCTGCCGCAGGTGCGCCTGCGTCCGGCGGGCGTGGCGGCTCGCGAACCACCATGCCGGGGGAGTGAGCAGGAGGGCGACACCGGCCACGGCCAGGGCGTGGGTGCCCCGGACCGCAGGGAAGACCTGCATCGTCACCAGTGCCGCCGCCGCGAACGACAGCACGGAGCGCCGCCACGCCAGCTCGGTGCGCTCGGCGGCCAGCCCGCGTCCGGGCCGGTGGGGACCTTCGGCCTCGCTCATCTCAGCAGCAGCGCCAGCAGGACCAGGATGCCCACCACGGTCACCGACGTCACGAGCAGGAGGCCGGTGAACCCGCCCGGCAGCGGGGCCTCCTCACGCATGGCGCGCTCCGTGCGCGCCCACTCGACCGCCGCCAGCACGGGCACTGCCGACCCGGCGACCAGCAGCACGATCGCCGCGGCGAGGCGCAGGTGGGGTTCCATCGGCAGGTCGAGCGCCTCGAGCGCCGTCCCGCCGGCGACGAGCCCGAGCGACGTACGGATCCAGGCGAGGACCGTGCGTTCGTTCGCCAGGGAGAACCGGGCGTCGGGCTCGGTGCCCCGGGAGTACACCCAGCGCGGGAAGCGTTCGGCGGCCATCAGGCTCCTCCCGGTGTCTCGGCTGGGCGTCCCGCCGCCATCCTGGCACCCGGGCACCGCCCGCACCATCGGGTCCTAGCGACCTGCGGCAACCGCGGCAGTCGCGTCCGCACCGATGAGGTCGGCGGTGATCTGCGCGGCGGCCCAGGTGCCCTCGGCGGCGGCCGTCGAGACCTGGGCGGTCAGGTTGGTGGCGTTGCCCGCCACCCAGACGCCCGGGACGGAGCCGCGGCCGGTCGCGTCCGCGACGAGGTGCTCGCCCTGGCCGGACGGATGCGGTGCGGTCTCGAGGCCGAGCTGCCCGACGACGTCGGCCCGGGCGCGCATCGTCGTCGCGACGGCGAGGGCGTCGAGCGCGACGGCCGTGCCGTCGACGAGCACGACGCCGGTCAGCCGGCCGTCCCGGGCCGTCACCTCGCGGACCTTGCCTGTCGCCACCGTGACCCCGCGGGCCGCGAGCTTCGCGGCGTCCTCCGGTGACGGTTCCGGCGCGGTGTGCGCCAGCAGGACCACCTGGTCGCTCCACTGGCTGAAGAGCAGCGCCTGGTGCGCGGCCGTCGGGCCGGAGGCGAGGACGCCGATGCGCCGGTCGCGCACCTCGTAGCCGTGGCAGAACGGGCAGTGCACCACGTCGCGTCCCCAGTGCTCGGCCAGCCCGGGCACGTCGGGCAGCTCGTCGACGAGGCCGGTCGTCACGAGCAGGCGCCGGGCGCGGGAGACCCTCCCGTCGTCGAGCGTGACCGCGAAGGGGTGCGTGCCGCCGTCGTCCCGGACGACCTGGGCCGCGCGCCCGTCCACGATCTGCCCGCCGTAGCCGCGAACCTCGGCGCGGCCCGTCGCGACCAGCTCGGCCGGTGCGACGCCCTCGCGCCCGAGGAGCCCGTGCACGCCGGCCGCGGGGGCGTTGCGAGGCTCGCCCGCGTCGATCACGGCGACCCTCCACCGGGCGCGGGCGAGCGTGAGGGCACCGCTCAGCCCGGCGGCGCCGCCACCGATCACCAGCACGTCATAGGTCTTGTCCAGATTCTCGTCCATGTGCCCCAGCGTGCGCCCGACCCAGGTCGGGCAGCAAGGCGCGTTGCCGATATGGCAAAGTGTTGGGTATGGACGATGACGAACCGGCATCCGGCCCGACCCACGACCACGAGCCAGACGGGGCGCCCGACGACCTCGCCGCGGCGCTGGGCACCGTCGGGCCGCGGCTGCGGAGCCTCCGGCAGGCGCGGGAGGTCACGCTCGCCGCGCTCTCGGCCAGCACGGGCATCTCGGTGAGCACGCTGTCCCGGCTGGAGTCGGGAGCGCGCCGGCCGTCGCTCGAGCTGCTGCTCCCGTTGGCCCGCGCGCACGGCGTCACCCTCGACGACCTGGTGGACGCCCCGACGACCGGAGACCCGCGGGTGCACCTCAAGCCGGTGACGGCCCACGGGCTCACGATGATCGCCCTGACGCCCGGATCGCCCGAGATCGGGGCCTACAAGATGATCCTCGAGGCTGACGCGCGCACCACCCCCGACCCGCGCACGCACGAGGGGTACGAGTGGCTCTACGTGCTCACCGGCCGGCTCCGACTCGTGCTCGGTCACCACGACGTCGTCATGGGGCCGGGGGAGGCCGCCGAGTTCGACACCCGGGTGCCGCACTGGTTCGGTCCCGCCGCGGGCGAGGCCGTGGAGCTGCTCAGCCTCTTCGGCAAGCAGGGGCAGCGGGCGCACACCCGTGTGCGTCCGAAGCGCTCGACGGCCGAACCGTGAGCACGGCGTGCTTGCGGCGTGGCACATCCCACCGCTGACGGCACGTCGACGCCGAGCCGTGTGGCGTATGATCGATGGGTTGCCCGTGCGCCCGTCGTACCGGGCTTTGCACGATCGCAGCACCGCACGACCGCACAGCATCCAGCGCCGCAGCAACCAGCCCGGCTCCTACCGGCGAGACGCGCGCGCACGCACCCGACACGTTGGAGACCATCGAAGTGAAGAGCGCCGTCGAGACCCTGGACCCCACCAAGGTCAAGCTGACCGTCGAGGTGGAGTACGACGAGCTCAAGCCGAGCATCGACCACGCCTACAAGCACATCGCGGAGCAGGTGAACATCCCCGGCTTCCGCAAGGGCAAGGTCCCCCCGCGCATCATCGACCAGCGGGTCGGCTGGGGTGCCGTCGTCGAGCACGCCGTGAACGAGGGCCTGTCGGGCTTCTACCGCGACGCCGTGAACGAGACCGAGCTGCGTCCCCTGGGCCAGCCCGAGGTCGAGGTCACCGAGATCCCGGAGAAGGCGGGCGAGGGCCAGCTGGCGTTCGTCGCCGAGGTCGAGATCCGTCCCGAGGTGACGCTGCCCGACCTGGCCGGCATGGAGCTGACCGTCGAGTCGACCGAGGTCGCCGACGCCGACGTGGACGAGCGCCTCGAGTCCCTGCGCGAGCGCTTCGGCACCCTGGTGGGCGTCGACCGCCCCGCCGTCGAGGGCGACTACGTCGTCATCGACCTCCGTGCCGTCATCGGCGACGAGGAGATCGACTCGGTCTCCGGCGTCTCGTACCAGATCGGCGCCGGCAACATGCTCGAGGGCCTGGACGAGGCCCTCACCGGCCTGTCCGCCGACGAGACCACGACCTTCACCTCGAACCTCGCCGGTGGCGAGCACGCGGGCGACGAGGCGACCGTCACGGTCACCGCGACCTCCGTCAAGGAGCGCGAGCTGCCCGAGGCCGACGACGACTTCGCCCAGATGGCGTCGGAGTTCGACACCCTCGACGAGCTCAAGGCCGACCTGCGTGAGCAGGTGGCGTCGTCCAAGACCTCGACCCAGGCCGTCGCAGCCCGCGACGCCCTGCTCGAGAAGCTTCTCGAGGCCGTCGAGATCCCGGTGCCGCAGGGCGTCGTGGAGGCCGAGGTGCACCGCCACCTCGAGCAGGAGGGCCGGCTCGAGGACGACGAGCACCGCGCCGAGGTCACCGTGGACGCCACGAAGGCGATCACCAACCAGATCCTGCTCGACACCCTCGCCGAAGAGCTCAAGGTGCAGGTCGGCCAGGGCGAGCTCATCGAGTACCTCGTGCAGGCCTCGCAGCAGTACGGCATGGAGCCGCAGCAGTTCATCCAGACCCTCGACCAGGGCGGGCAGATCCCCGCGATGGTCGGCGAGGTCGCGCGTTCCAAGGCGCTCGCGGTGGCACTGCGGGACATCGAGGTCAAGGACTCCGAGGGCAACGTGGTGGACCTGACCGAGTTCATCGGCACCGCCGAGGACGACGAGGCCGAGGCCGCCGCTGCCGAGGACGCCGCCGTCGAGGCGGACGCCGACACGGACGAGCCCGCCGAGAACGAGGCGACCGAGGACCAGGCCAAGGCCTGACCCTCTCGCCGACGACGACGGCCCGCACCTCCCGCACGGAGGTTGCGGGCCGTCGTCGTCCCACCCGGGGACGGGGCCTGTGCGCCAGCAGCGAAACAGGCCGCACCAGGGACTCTTCGTGCCGGTCGGGCGCGTTAGGGTCGAGCGACAGCGAACTGAAGGAGACGGACGTGAACGACCTGCTGCAGGTGGACCAGGCGGCGCCGGTGGCCCGGTCCGAGGGACAGGGCCTCGGCCTCAACGACTCCATCTACAACCGGCTCCTCAAGGAGCGCATCATCTGGCTGGGTTCGGAGGTGCGCGACGACAACGCCAACGCGATCTGCGCCCAGCTGATGCTCCTGGCGGCCGAGGACCCTGACAAGGACATCTACCTCTACATCAACTCGCCCGGTGGCTCGATCACGGCGGGCATGGCGATCTACGACACGATGCAGTTCATCCAGCCCGACGTGGCCACCGTGGCCATGGGCATGGCGGCATCGATGGGACAGTTCCTGCTGTCCTCGGGCGCGCGGGGCAAGCGCTACATCACGCCCCACGCCCGCGTGCTGATGCACCAGCCCTCGGGCGGCGTCGGCGGTACCGCCACCGACGTGCGCATCGGTGCCCAGCTGATCATGCACATGAAGAAGGTGCTCGCCGAGCTCACGGCCGAGCAGACCGGCAAGCCGCTCGAGCAGATTCTCAAGGACAACGACCGCGACAGCTGGTTCACGGCGCAGGAGGCGCTGGAGTACGGCTTCGTCGACCGCGTCGTCGAGACGGCGTCGTCGGTCTCCGGTGGCGGTGGCACGAACGCCGACTGAGACCACCCCACCGACCCCGGTCGCAAGACCCTTCCTGTTCCGAGGAGAACCATGAGCTACTCGCCCGAGTACCAGTTCGCGATGACGGCGGAGCGCCTCGCCGGGAACGCCGGCCGCCCCGGCGGCGTGGCGATGCCCAACGGCGCGCCGACGTCGCGCTACGTGCTGCCCCAGTTCGAGGAGCGCACGCCGTACGGGTTCAAGCGCCAGGACCCCTACACCAAGCTGTTCGAGGACCGCATCATCTTCATGGGCGTCCAGGTCGACGACGCGTCGGCGGACGACGTGATGGCGCAGCTGCTGGTCCTGGAGTCCCAGGACCCCGACCGCGACATCATGATCTACATCAACTCGCCGGGCGGGTCGTTCACGGCCATGACCGCGCTGTACGACACGATGCAGTTCATCAAGCCGCAGATCCAGACCGTCTGCCTCGGGCAGGCGGCGTCGGCGGCCGCCGTGCTGCTGGCCGCGGGGCAGAAGGGCAAGCGTCTGGCGCTGCCCAACGCCCGCGTCCTCATCCACCAGCCGGCGATGGAGAACGGTGGCTACGCGCAGGCGTCCGACATCGAGATCCACGCCAACGAGCTGATCCGCATGCGGGAGTGGCTCGAGGACACCCTGGCGATGCACACCGGCAAGGACGTCCAGGAGATCCGCGACGACATCGAGCGGGACAAGATCCTCACCGCCGCGGCCGCGAAGGACTACGGCCTGGTCGACCAGGTGCTCGAGTCCCGCAAGGTCCTGCAGCAGATCGAGCGCTGACGGGCTCTCGAGGCGCCGTCGATGCACGCCGACCCGGGTCGCCGACAGCTCGTCGGCGACCCGGGTCGCGCCACACCGGGGCAACCGTACTGACAAGTCGGCCTGCGTAGTGTGGAATGGACGAAGGACCTGCACGAGACAAGGAGGCCCGAGGTGGCTCGTATCGGTGACGGCGCAGACCTGCTCAAGTGCTCGTTCTGCGGCAAGTCTCAGAAACAGGTCAAGAAGCTCATCGCCGGACCGGGCGTGTACATCTGTGACGAGTGCATCGACCTGTGCAACGAGATCATCGAGGAGGAGCTCGGCGAGGCCACCGAGGTCGGGATGACCGAGCTGCCCAAGCCTCGTGAGATCTTCTCGTTCCTCGAGCAGTACGTGATCGGGCAGGAGCCGGCGAAGCGCGCCCTCGCCGTCGCGGTCTACAACCACTACAAGCGGGTGCAGGCCGCGCCGCCGGCGAAGGACGACGACGACTCCGTCGAGATCTCGAAGTCCAACATCCTGCTGATCGGTCCCACGGGGACCGGCAAGACCTACCTGGCGCAGACGCTCGCCAAGATGCTCAACGTCCCGTTCGCCATCGCGGACGCCACGGCCCTCACCGAGGCGGGCTACGTGGGCGAGGACGTCGAGAACATCCTGCTCAAGCTCATCCAGGCCGCCGACTACGACGTCAAGAAGGCCGAGACGGGCATCATCTACATCGACGAGGTCGACAAGGTCGCCCGCAAGGCGGAGAACCCCTCGATCACGCGCGACGTGTCCGGCGAGGGCGTCCAGCAGGCGCTGCTGAAGATCATCGAGGGCACCAGCGCCTCGGTGCCGCCGCAGGGCGGCCGCAAGCACCCGCACCAGGAGTTCATCCAGATCGACACGTCGAACGTGCTGTTCATCGTGGCCGGCGCCTTCGCGGGGCTGGACGACATCATCGCCTCGCGGGCACGCAGGCGCGGCATCGGCTTCTCCGCACCGATGGAGTCGGGCGGGCAGGAGGACCTCTTCTCGGAGGTCCGCCCCGAGGACCTGCACAAGTACGGCCTGATCCCGGAGTTCATCGGCAGGCTCCCTGTCATCGCCTCGGTCTCCCCGCTCGACCGCGAGGCGCTCGTGCGGATCCTGACCGAACCCCGCAACGCGCTCGTCAAGCAGTACCAGCGGATGTTCGAGATCGACGGCGTCCGCCTGGAGTTCGCGGACGACGCCATCGACGCCATCGCTGAGCAGGCGCTGCTGCGGGGCACGGGTGCCCGAGGACTGCGCGCCATCATGGAGGAGGTCCTCCAGCAGGTGATGTTCGACGTCCCCAGCCGTGACGACGTCGAGGGCGTGGTCGTCACGCGCGACGTGGTCGAGGAGAACGTGAACCCGACCATCGTCCCGCGATCCTCGGGGCCGGTCCGCAACCGGAAGTCCGCCTGACGGCCGAGGTCACATCCCGGTCAGGTGCACCGGCCGCCGCGTCGCGATCGTAGGATCGAGGCATGGTCCAGCCCTTCGACGAAGCGCCCGTCCCCGAGACCGGTCGTGCGCTGCCGGCCGAGATCCTCGCGCTGCGCAGCACCATCGACAACATCGACGCTGCGCTCGTCCACCTGCTGGCCGAGAGGTTCCGAGCGACAGAACGGGTCGGTGAGCTCAAGGCGACGGACGGACTGCCGCCCGCGGACCCGCAGCGGGACCGCCAGCAGATCGACCGGCTCAAGACGATCGCGTCGGGCGCGGGTCTGGATCCGCAGTTCGCCGAGGAGTTCCGCAACTTCATCGTCTCCGAGGTGATCCGGCACCACGAGCGGATCGCGGCGGACCACGCCGCGGGACGACGCCCGGGAAACGCGCCGCCGCTCGACACCTACAGTTGAAGAGCTCGGGGGAGGGGTCCGTCCACCTGAGGTGACCGGCTGTTCGTGGAGCGCGAAACGACCCTCTCCACGGGCGGTCGCGGGTGGCGCGCCGCCGGGATCCGTCGCACGCTGGGAGGCACAGTCGACGGACCCAAGGGGGATCCTGCATGACGATCGAATGGCTCAAACCTCTCGTCGGCCACCCGGGCCCGTTCGCGACCGTCTACCTTGACGCGACGCGTGCGGCCGAGGCCGGGGACCGGGACGTGGCGAACCGCTGGCGCTCGGTGCGGCGGATGCTGACCAAGCAGGGCACACCGGATGCCGTGCTGAGTGATCTCGACGAGGCGGTCGACCGCCCCACACGGGTGCCGGGACCGCACGGCCGCGTGCTCATCGCCGACGCCGAAGGCGTCCTGGTGGACCGGGTCCTGCGGGAGCCGCCGGCGGTCATGGCGGGCGTCTGGCACCCGGTGCCGTCGCTGCTGCAGGCAGCGCGTTCTGCGGACCAGGCGGTGGACGCGCTCTGCGTCGCCGTCGACCGCCAGGGCGCGGACTTCTGCGTCCTGGACGGCGAAGGCCATCCCGTGGGAGAGGTGGAGACGTTCGAGGGCTCGCACGACGAGGTCTCCAAGACGTCCAGCACCCGCACCAAGCGGGCCACGATCGAGTCCCGTGCGGAGGACTCGTGGCGCCGCAACGCTGAGGGCGTCGCGGGCGAGATCGGACGCCGCGCGTCCGCGGACCAGCCCGAGATCATCGTGATCACGGGCGACGTCCGGGCGGTCAACCTGGTCCGTGGAGAGCTCGGGCAGGACGCGGCCCGGATCACGGTCGAGGTGCCGGGCGGCGGCCGCGGAGGGTCCGGGGTCCACCCGGGGGCTTTCGCGGCAGCGGCGGCCGACGCCCTCGAGTCGTTCCGGGAGCGTCGTCGCGAGCGCGTCCTGGCCGAGCTCCGCGAAGGACTCGGCCGCGACGCGGGTGCGGTCACGAGCGTGGACGACGTGGTCGAGATGCTCTCGCGCGGTCAGGTCAAGCACCTCGTGCTGTCCGAGCAGCTCGCCGACGACGCGGCACGCGCCCTGCGGTCCTGGAGCGACGGCGAGACCAACGGGGCCGCGACGGGCGGCCTGCTCGGCGGGCGCAACCTGTGGATCGGCCCGGAGCCGCTGCACATCGGTGTCGCGAAGGCCCAGCTCGAGGGCCTGGGTGTCACGGACGGGCTCGAGGAGCTACCGGCGGCGTCGGCTCTCCTGCGCGCCGCCGTGGCGCAGGACGCGGGGCTCGTGTTCGCGCCCGAGGGATCGGTCGAGCTCATGGACGGCGTCGGTGCGACGCTGCGGTGGCACGACGACGGCACGCCGCACGAGTCCGCGGACTCGATGAGCGGTGACAGCGGGCGTCGCAACACGCTCTGACGAGGAACGGACGCCGGGGCGGCACGCAGATCGCGTGCCGCCCCGGCGTCCGTCGTGTGCGCCCGGTGGTGTCAGCCGCGCGGCTTCTTGGCCGGCGGCTCGCCCAGCTCGGAGGCGGTGACGACGATGCCACCCTGCACGTCCGGGTCACCCTGCCCCTCGGTCGCCTCGACGAGCTCGAGCGGGCCCTCGACGCGACCGGCGCCGCGCACGTCGCCGATCGCCGACTCGACGCCGGGCAGCAGCGCCACCGGCACGGCCACGGTCCCCGAGAGGATCGGGGTCCGCATGGAGACCTTCGCCGCGGACTTGACCTTGCGCAGCGCGGCGAGCGCGTTGCCGGCGGCGGTGAGGTCCAGCGGGTCCGCACCCACTGCGGCCGACCGCAGGGGCTCCGCCGTCGGCCACGGAGCCCGGTGCACCGAACCGGTGCGCCACCAGGACCAGACCTCCTCGGTGGCGAAGGGGATGTACGGCGCGAGCAGGCGGAGCATGACGTCGAGCGCGAGCGCGAGGGCGGTGCGCGCGGAGACCGTCTCGGCGCTGAGGGCGTCGGCGGAAGCCCCGGCCCCGTACGCGCGGTCCTTGACGAGCTCGAGGTAGTCGTCGCAGAACGCCCAGAAGTACGACTCGGTCAGCTCGAGCGCGCGGGTGTGGTCGTACGCCTCGAGCGCCGCGGTGGCCTGGTCGACGACGTCGGCCAGGCCGGCGAGCATCGCCCGGTCCAGCTGCACGGTCACGGCAGCCGGGTCGAGGGTGATCTCGCCCGCGCCGGTCTCCGGGTCGACGCCGAAGGTCAGGGCGAACTTGGAGGCGTTGAGGACCTTGATGGCCAGCCGACGGCCGATCTTCATCTGCCCGACCTCGAACGCGGCGTCCGTGCCGAGCCGTGCGGCGGCCGCCCAGTAGCGCACCGCGTCCGAGCCGTGCTCGACGAGCAGGTCCATCGGGGTGACGACGTTGCCCTTGGACTTGGACATCTTCTTGCGGTCCGGGTCGAGGATCCAGCCGCTGATGGCGGCGTTCTTCCACGGCAGCACGCCGCACTCGAGGTGCGAGCGCACCACGGTGGAGAACAGCCAGGTACGGATGATGTCCTGGCCCTGGGGGCGCAGGTCCATCGGGTACACGCGCTCGAAGAGGTCCGTGTCCCGCTCCCAGCCGGCCACGATGAGCGGCGTCAGCGACGACGTCGCCCACGTGTCCATGACGTCGGCGTCTCCGACGAACCCGCCCGGCTCGCCGCGCTGCGACTCGTCGTAGCCGGCGGGTGCCTGGGAGGTGGGGTCCACCGGGAGCTCGGCGGCCGACGGCGTGATCGGGTGCTCGTGGTCGATCTCGCCCGAGTCGAGCACCGGGTACCAGACAGGGACCGCCACGCCGAAGAACCGCTGGCGCGAGACCAGCCAGTCGCCGTTGAGGCCACCCACCCAGTTCTCGTAGCGCACGCGCATGAAGTCGGGGTGGAAGTCGAGCTCCTTGCCGCGGGCCAGCAGCTCGGACTTGAGGTCGCGGGTGGTCCCGCCGGTGCTCCACTCGCGGCCGCCGTTGCGGATGTACCACTGGCGCGACGTGACGATCTCGAGAGGCTTGTCGCCCTTCTCGTAGAAGTTCGTCATGCGCTGCGTGGGCTTCGGCTCGCCGTCCAGGTCGCCGGAGTCGACGAGCGCCTCCACGACGGCCTTGCGGGCGCTGAAGGTGGTCTTGCCGGCGAGGCCCTCGGCGTAGAGCCCGGCACCGGGTCCGGCGGCGATCCACTCCGGCGTCTCGCGGTGCAGCCGCCCGTCACGGCCGACGACGGAGCGCGTCGGCAGCTGCAGCTCGCGCCACCACTGCACGTCGGTCAGGTCGCCGAAGGTGCAGCACATCGCGATGCCGGCACCCTTGTCCATCGCGGCCGCCGGGTGCGCCAGGACGGGGATCTCGACGCCGAAGAGGGGCGACGTCACCGTGGTGCCGAAGAGGTGCTGGTAGCGCTCGTCGTCCGGGTGGGCGATGAGGGCGACCACGGCGGGCAGCAGCTCGGGCCGGGTCGTCTCGATGTAGACGGGCTCGGTGGTGGTGCCCGCCGCCCCGGTGCGGTGGAACGCCACCCGGTGGTAGTGGCCGGGGTACTCGCGCGCCTCGAGCTCGGCCTGGGCCACGGCCGTCTGGAACGTCACGTCCCACAGGCCCGGCGCCTCGGCCTGGTAGGCCTCGCCACGCTCGAGGTTGCGCAGGAACGCCCGCTGGCTCGCGGCACGCGACGTCGCGTCGATGGTCTGGTAGGTCTGCGACCAGTCGACGCTGAGGCCGAGCCGGCGCCACAGCTCCTCGAACTGGCGCTCGTCGTCGGCGGTGAGGCGCTCGCAGAGCTCGATGAAGTTGCGGCGGCTGATCGGGACCTGGTCGGCAGGCTTGACGGCCTTGCCCTCGGTCCCGGCGTGCGGGGGCTCGAAGCCCTCGACGTACGGCAGCGACGGGTCGCACCGCACACCGTAGTAGTTCTGCACCCGGCGCTCGGTGGGCAAGCCGTTGTCGTCCCACCCCATCGGGTAGAAGACCTCCTTGCCCCGCATGCGCTGGAACCGGGCGATCACGTCGGTGTGGGTGTAGCTGAACACGTGACCGACGTGCAGCGAGCCGGAGACGGTGGGCGGCGGGGTGTCGATCGAGTAGACCTGCTCGCGCGTGGCGGTGCGGTCGAAGGCGAAGGTGCCCTCGGCCGACCAGCGCTCGTCGAACTTCGGCTCGAGCCCGTCGGTGCTGACCTTGTCCGGTACCTCCCGGACCACCGCGCGCACGACGTCGCCGGCCTGGCCGGTACCGGTGGTGGGTGCGGAGGTCTGTGCGGGCGCCGCGTCGGACTGCGCGCGGGCCCCGGTGCTCGGGAAGTCGCTCATGGTCAGTCATTGTCCCAGATCGCGTCCCGTCCTCGTCACGGCTTCCGGACCGCGAAATTCTCTGACTAAGATCAGAGGTATGGCAACTCCTCGTCCGTCGCCCGCCGCCGTCGAGCAGCCGGACCTGCCCGACCACGTCGAGGTCGTCCGCCGCTTCAACCGCAGCTATACCCAGCGCATCGGTGTGCTGGAAGAGTCCTTCCTGGGCCTCGGCATGCCGCTCGGGACCGCCCGGCTCCTCTACGAGATCGGCGCGGAGCCCGGCACGACGCGCGACCTGCGGGCTCGCCTCCACCTGGACTCCGGCTACCTGAGCCGCCTGCTGCGGCGGCTGGAGGCGGACGCGCTGGTGGTCGTCGGGCCCGACCCGGACGACCGTCGTCGTCGGCGCGTCGAGCTCACCCCCGCAGGGCGGCGGGCGTGGGCCGAGCTCGAACGACGCTCGGCCGAGCGCGCGGAGTACCTGGTCGCGCCCCTGACCGGCCGCCAGCGGGCCCGGCTGGCCGCCGCGCTCGCGGAGGCCGACCTCCTGGTCCGTGCGGCGACCGTGCGGATCGAGGAGGTCGACCCGGCGGGTGCCGCCGCGCTCGCTGCGGTCCGGTCCTACGTCGCCGAGCTCGACGAACGGTTCCCCCGCGGGTTCGAGGTCGGGGACCTCACCGCGGGCACGGAGCGGCTGCGGCGACCCGACGGCGCCTTCATGGTCGCCACCAGCGACGGGGTGCCCGCCGCCTGCGGCGGGGTCCAACCGCTCGGCGGTGGCGTCGGCGAGATCAAGCGCATGTGGGTGCACCCGGGATGGCGTGGCGCCGGCCTCGGGTCGCGGCTGCTGCGGCACCTGGAGGGTGTCGCGCGCGACCTGGGCCACAGCGCCGTGCGCCTCGACACGCACGGGTCCCTCACCGAGGCCGTCGGGATGTACCGCCGGGCGGGCTACCGGGAGATCGAGCGCTACAACGACAACCCCTACGCCGAGCACTTCTTCGCCAAGGGCCTGCACTGACGTCCCGGCCGCCCACCGTCGGCGCCGGGGGATAGGCTCGGGAGCATGGCTTCTGATCTCACCGTCGGCTACGCCGCGATGCTCGAGCAGTTCCACCCCACCGAGGTCGTCGACCTCTCGGCGTACGCGGAGGAGCACGGCTTCTCCGGGGTGATGGCGGCGGACCACTTCCAGCCGTGGGTGCCGCAGCAGGGGCACGCCGCGTTCGTGTGGAACGTCCTGAGCGCCCTGGGCGAGCGCACCCGGGGGGACCTGGGTCCGGGGGTCACCGCACCGACGTTCCGGTGGCACCCCGCCATGGTGGCCCAGGCGTCCGCGACCCTCGCCGCGATGTACCCCGGCCGGCACTGGCTCGGCCTCGGCTCCGGCGAGGCGCTCAACGAGCACGTCACCGCGGGCTACTGGCCGGAGGCTCCGGAGCGCATCAACCGGATGTTCGAGGCGATCGACATCATCAAGAAGCTCTTCACCTCCGGGCTGGAGGGCAAGGACGTCAAGCACTCCGGCCAGTTCTACAAGATGGAGTCCACCCGGCTGTGGACCATGCCGGAGGTCGCCCCGGAGATCCTGGTCGCCACCGCAGGCCCGGTGACCGCGAAGCGTGCCGGCAAGCACGCCGACGGGCTGATCACCGTCGGCGCCCCGCTGGAGAAGATCGAGATGCTGTTCGGCCGTTTCGACGCCGGTGCGCGCGAGGTGGGTCGCGACCCCGAGCCGATGCCCAAGGTGCTGCAGGTGCACATGTCGTGGGCCGAGACGGACGAGGAGGCCATGGCGAACGCCATGACCGAGTGGCCCAACGGCGGCATGAAGTTCCCCAAGGCGGACATCCGCTCTCCGCACGACTTCGCGCAGATGGCCAAGCTGGTGCGGCCGGAGGACTTCGAGGGTCGCATGGTCGTCTCCGCCGACCCGGACAAGCACCGCGAGGCGATCCAGAAGTACGTCGACCTCGGCTTCGACCGCATCTACCTGCACAACGTGGGCCGCAACCAGCGCGAGTGGATCGAGACCTTCGGCCGCGAGGTGCTGCCGAAGCTCGTCCGGTGACAGCGCCCGACGGCGAGGCGCAGCTCTTGCGGGACGCACGCCTCGAGGTGTGGGCACCGGCAGGGCTCGGTGAGGTGCGGCCGGGAGACGACCTTGCCATGCTCGTCGGAGACCTGCTCGCAGGTGAGGCGCTCGCGGAGGGTGACGTCGTCGTCGTCACCTCCAAGATCGTGTCGAAGTCTGAGGGCAGGGTCGTCCGAGCCGCCGACCGCGAGCAGGCGATCACCGACGAGACGGTGCGGGTCGTGGCCGTGCGAGAGCGTCCCGGCGGGCTGCCGCCGCTGCGGATCGTGGAGAACCGTCTCGGGCTCGTGATGGCCGCGGCCGGCGTGGACGCCTCGAACACCCCGGAGGGCACGGTGCTCCTGCTGCCCCTGGACCCCGACGCCTCGGCCCGGACGCTGCGGGCCGCGCTGCGGCGACGGTTCGGGATCGACCGCCTGGGCGTGGTGGTGACCGACACTGCTGGGCGGCCGTGGCGGGACGGGGTCGCCGACATCGCGATCGGTGCCGCGGGGCTGCAGGTCGTGGACGACCTGCGCGGCGGCACGGACGCCCACGGCCGACCGCTCTCGGCCACCGTCACCGCGGTGGCCGACGAGATCGCCGCAGCCTCGGAGCTGGTGCGAGGCAAGACGACCGGACGCGCCGTCGCCGTCGTGCGTGGCGTCGGGCGGTATGTGTTGCCCGGTGGCGGTCCGGACGGCGACGGAGCCGGTGCGCGCACGCTGGTGCGGGGCGGACCGGACGATCTCTTCCGCGAGGGGACGGCCGAGGCCTACGCACGCGGCGTCGCGGACGCTCGCGCCGAGGTAGTGCCCCGCTCGCCGAGGTAGTGCCGACAATGTTCTCGCCGGACGGCGGCCCGGCCGTTAGCGTGGCCGCATGCTGCCCACGGGATGGATCGAACATCGGCGAACCGGCGACCGCGAGGTCGTCGGCTGGATCCGGCCCGACGGCGACGACTGGGTCGCCGTCTCGCTGCTGGGTCACGACCTGACCGAGCCGGTCGACTGGCTGGCCGCCGAGGAGGCGCTCGACGCGACGAGCCTGTCGTGGCTCGCCGACCCGTGGATGCTCGACCAGGCCGAGGGTGTTCCGCTGCGTGTCCGCCTGGTGGAGGTCACCCCGGACAAGGTCGTGGTGCAGACCGACGACTTCGGCGCGATCGACGCGCAGGTCGAGCGGTACGTGCTGCCATGGCCCGCTCCGCCGCGCCTGCGTCCCCGGCGGTCCGACGACCCCGACGGTCGGGTCTTCGCCGGAGCCCCTGTCGACGGGACGCCTCCCGTGCTGGACTGAACCGGGTCAGACCGGGTCGAGGCGCGCCCTGAGGAGGCAGAACTCGTTGCCCTCCGGGTCGGTGAGGACGTGCCACGCCTCATCGCCCGACTGGCCGATGTCCGCCGGGCGCGCACCGATACTCAGGAGGCGTTCGAGCTCGGCGTCCTGGTCACGGTCGGTCGCGTTGACGTCGAAGTGCAGCGGGAGCTTTCCTCGCCTCGGGTCGTCGCTACGGCCGAGGACGATCGTCGGCTGCGGACCGCCGAACCCCGCCCGCGGACCGATCTCGATCGAGCCGTCCTCCTCGCGGTCGAGCTCGACGAAGTCCAGGACCTCGCACCAGAACCGGGCAAGGCGCTCCGGGTCGTGGCAGTCGAGGACGAGCTCGCTGATGCGGCACGCCATGGGATCTCTCCTCTCAGCCCGCTGAGCCTGCGGGCGCTTCGACCGGGACGGGCTCGCCGCCGGTGATCCGCACGAGCTCGTCGAAGGTCGTCGGGAACACCGTGCGAGCGTGACCGGCGGCTGCCCACACGACCGGGAACTCTGCCAGCGCGGCGTCGACGAGCGTTCGCACCGGTGCCGGGTGCCCGAGCGGCGCGACGCCGCCGATCACCTGGCCGGTCGCCTCCTTGACCGTCTCCTTCGACGCCCGCCCGACGCGTCCACCGAGGCGATCCCCGAGGAACCCGGTGTCCACCCGGTGCGCGCCGGAGGTCAGCACCAGCAGCGGTTCCTCGTCCAGCGTGAACACGAGCGAGTTCGCGATCGCGCCGGACTCGACGCCCAGCGCGCGTGCGGCGGCCGCGGCCGTGGTGACGGCGTCGTCGAACCAGCGGATGCCGCCGGCAGCGGAGGCGGCGCCGGCGGCCAGGAGCGCGGCACGGACCTGGTCGACGGCGGCATGGGACGTCGAGGCGTTCATGCCGCCGCAGCGTAGCGGTCGCGCGCGACAGGGGCTACCGTCACGGGGTGAGGTCCGGGATCCTTCTCCCGGGCCGTGGAAGGAGACGGATGACGCAGCACGTGTCGAGCGTGACCGGTGATCGCATCGGCTTCGACCGCTACGGCAAGGGGAGCCCCGCCGTCGTGTTCGTCGCGGGTGCCGGGCCGTACCGGGCGACCGACCCCGTCACCACGCGGACGGCGCAGCTCTGCGCCGAGCAGGGACTCACGACGCTCGTGTACGACCGGCTCGGGCGGGGCGACAGCCCCGCCGACGGACCGCTCGATCTCGATCGCGAGCTGCACGCGCTGTCCGCGGTGATGGATGCGGCCGGACCACCCGTGGTGCTGGTCGGGCACTCGTCCGGCGCCGCGATCGCCCTGTGCGCCGCGGACGCGGAGCTACCTGCGGCCGGCCTGCTGCTGTGGGAGGCGCCGCTGGCAGCACCCGCGGACGACGTCGCCCGGTGGATCATCGAGTTCGAGCGTCGTCTCGACGCCGAGGACTACGTGGGTGCCACCGAGCAGTACATGAAGGACATGCCACCGCAGTGGCTCGAGGGCCTGCGCGCCTCGCCCGACTTCGAGCTCCTGGCCCGCGCCGCGGTGAGCCAGCGGGCGGACGGTCAGGCCCTGGTCCGTGCCACCGACCTGGTCGAGACCGAGCGTCTGCGCGAGCTCGCCATCCCGGTGCTGGCCACCTACGGGTCGCAGACCGCCCCGGAGATGCCGACGGCCGCCGAGCGGATCGCCGGTGCCGTCACGCGCGGTGCGGTGGAAGAGGTCGCCGGCGCCCAGCACTCCTGGGAGCCGGAAGCGATGGCGGAGCGGATCGTGCGCTTCGCGCGCGGCGACGACTGACCGCTACCGCGCAGGATCCTGCTCGGCCGTGGTGCCGGGGGTGACGTCCGCGGCTGCTCCGGCGGCCGTGTCGTCCGTCTCGATCCCTCCGGCGGCGTCGACGTCGTCGGTGTCCGGCGAGGCCTCGACGTCGTCCGCGGTGCGCTCGGACGGGACGGCATCGGTGACGTCGTCGCCGGAGAGCCAGCGCAGCCAGTTGTTGCGAGGGTCGCCCTCCAGGACGAGCGCCCGCACGAGCAGGGTGAGCGGGATCGCCAGGATCGCGCCCAGCGGGCCGATCACGAAGGTCCAGAACACCACCGAGACGAAGCTGAGGGTGAGCGAGAGCGAGACGGCGTCCGCGACGAACTTGGGCTGCACGAAGACCTGCAGCACGACGTTGACGACGCAGTACACGGCGACGACGGCGAGCGCCAGCTGCCAGCCACCCACGACGAACCCCATGACCATCGGCGGGATGAGCCCGAGGACGAACCCGATGTTGGGCACGAAGTTGGTGACGAACGCGAGGATGGCCCAGATGCCCGCCCCGGGGACGTTCAGCAGCCACAGCGCGACGCCGTCGACCACCGCCACGATCGCGCCGAAGGTCGCGTTGACCACGTAGTAGCGACGTACCCCGGTGCTGAACCGGGTGGAGCGGTCGATCGCGTCGGCGCGCGTGGTGCCGAAGTGCTCCTGCGCCGTGGCGTAGCGTGCGGCGTCGACGGCCATGAAGACGGCATAGGCCAGCACGAAGAAGAAGGCGGTGCCGATCGTGACCACGGTCCCGCTGACGGTCCCGGCGACGGACAGGATGTTCGAGGGCTGCAGCCAGGACGTCACGGTGTCGGCGACCTGGGTGTCGATGCCCGTCGTCGCGAGGTAGCCCTCCACCTCGGCGACCGACCGGGCGAGCTCGGGGATGTAGCTCCGCACGAGCTCCGCGAACTGGAACCCTGCCCACGCCAGCATCGCGAGGAAGGCCGCGAGGATGAGGTAGGCGACGACCACGACGACGGTGGTGGCGGCCCAGCGTGGCCAGCCGCGAGCCTCGAGAGGGAACCGCACCGGGTGGCAGATGATGACGATCACGGCGGCGAGGAACAACGGTGCCAGGACGCCGGACGCGAGATGGACCGCGGCCAGCACGACAGCACCCGCGGCCAGCACGAGCAGCGTCCGGGCGGCAGGGCCGAGGCCCGGGTCCGTGCGGGACAGGACGGTAGGGGCGCCGGGCGTCGAGGTCACGCGTCGACCCTAACGGCCGGACTGGCACCCGGGCGCGGGCCGCGCCGACCGGTCCCGCCGTCGGCGTGCAGGGATATGCTGCGAGGAGGGTCGACGTGAGGTGGTGGCTGCCGGTGCGCGGCGAGGTGGTGCGGTACGACGCCGTCAAGGGCTATGCGTTCGTCGCGGCCGAAGGGCTGGAGGAGGACGTCTTCCTCCACGTCAACGACATCGACTTCGACAAGACGCTCATGGCGGTCGGCGCGGTGGTCGAGCTCGTCCACGAGGTGGGTGAGCGAGGGCCGCGTGCGGTCAGCGCGTCGCTCGTGCGGTCGCCCGTCGCTGATGCCGTCCAGGAGGCCCTGGGTGGCGGTCAGGTCCCGCTGGTGGGACCGAGGACGACGGCGGAGCCCGCCCCGAGCGGCCACGCGCACGACGGGTTCGCCGACGTCCTGTCGGCGGCCGAGCTGCGCAGCGAGGTCACCGAGCGGCTGCTCGCCTCGGCCGGTGACCTCACCGGACGGCAGGTGCTCGCCGTGCGGGGCACCGTCGAGCAGATCGCCCGGGCCCACGGCTGGCTCGACTCCTGACGGGCTACATCCACTTCTTCCAGCGGAACACGCCGTAGAGGCCGACGCTCACCGCGAGCATGGCGAGCAGGGCCACCGGGTAGCCCCACGCCGCGTGCAGCTCCGGCATGAAGTCGAAGTTCATGCCGTAGACCGACCCCACCAGCGACGGGGCGAAGATGATCGCCGCCCAGCCGGAGATCTTCTTGACGTCGTCGCCCTGCCGGATCGAGACCTCGGTCAGGTGCGTCATCTCCTCGTTCTGCCGCTGCGCCACCAGGGTCGCGTTCACCGTGAGGATGTCGCGCAGCACCACGCGGAAGGTCTCGACGGACTCGGCGACCTCGATGAGGTGGTCGGCGACGTCGCGCAGGTACGCCTGGAGCTCCTCGTCGACGTGGTACTTCTCGGCGCCCTTGGCCAGGGACTGGCACACGTTCTGCAGGGGGCGCACCGCGCGCTGGAAGTCGACCACCTCGCGCGACAGCTCGTAGATGCGCCGGGAGACGGACTTGTCGCCGGAGAACACCTCGGACTCGATCTGGTCGATGTCGAAGTCGAGGCCGGACACGACGGGCGCGTAGTCGTCCACGACGCGGTCCATGATCGCGTAGAGCACGGCCTCCGGGCCACGGGAGAGCATCTGCGGTGTCGACTCGAGGCGCCCGCGGACCGTGGCGAGGTCGGGGGAGTCGCCGTGGCGGACGGACACCACGAAGTCGGGACCCACGAACAGGTGCAGCTCGGAGAACTCCACCTCCTCGATGGAGTCCAGATAGCGCGCGGCGTGCAGGACGACGAACAGCGTGTCGCCGTACCGTTCGATCTTGGGCCGCTGGTGGGCCTGGATCGCGTCCTCGATGGCCAGCGGGTGCAGGTCGAACTCGCGGGCGAGGGCGGCCAGCTCGCGTTCGTCGGGGCGCTCCAGGCCGATCCAGGCCATGCCGCCCGGCGTCGAGCGCAGAGCGCGGAACGTGTCCGCGAGCCGGGTGAACGACGCGGTGCGATGGCCGCCGTCGTCGTAGACGACGGCAGCCACGATGGCGGAGCGGGGCCGGAGCGGGGTCGGCGGCGTCGCTTCGGGGCCGACGGCGGGCGTGCCGCCGCGGCGCGGGCGCAGGGCCCCGAGGACCTGGCGGGGACGTGCCGAGCGAGGAGAGCTGAAGGCCATTGGGACTCCCAGGCGTGCAGGAACGGTGGTCTGCGTGCTGTGGATCCCGCGACTGAGGCGGCGTACCGGTACTTCGTTCAGGGACGGCGGCGTCCCGCGCGCAGCGCAGGACGGTATCGAGCCGAGGTCAGTCGCGGCTCGGACTACTAGGAGGCTCGCTGCGGGTCATGCGCGACACCTCCTCGCGGTTCGGGCGGCGTGGTCGCCGCATGCTCTGGGCCGGCCCAGTCTACTCCGGCCCAGGCCAGGGCGCCTGGAGCGGTCCGGTGACGTGGCTCACCGCTGTCGCGGGGCGGGTGGGTCGGGGGCGTTCAGCGCAGCCGCACCGACAGGCACGTCACACAGCCCTCGAGCTTCTCCAGCTCGGTCACCGGCGTGGTGACGACGTGCAGCCCGTGCTCGCGGAAGATCTTGGCGCTGCGCGGGGCGGCGGCGGACATCAGCACGGTGCGCTCGTCGAGGACGACGACGGCGGTGCCCTCCGGCTCGGGGACGGGCAGGAACCGCTCGAAGACGTCGGGGTCGTCGACCAGGGGAGGGTGCCCGACGACGGTGCCGTCCGGCAGGGCCGTGACCGCGCTCTTGAGGTGCAGCGCCTTCGTGACCGGCACAGCCACCACCTGCCACCCGCGGGGGGCGAGCAGCTCGTCCAGCGCGGCGATGCCGGCGTCGTCAGTCCGGGAGCTGCGTCCCACGTAGGCGGTGCGGCCCACCTTCAGCACGTCACCGCCCTCGAGCGTGGCGGGTGCCGCGATCTCTGCGAGGTCGAGCCCGAGGCGCTCGACGACGGGACGTACCGAGTCGAGCTCGCCGCGACGGGACGCGGCGCCGGGCCGGGTGAGGACCGCCAGGTCGCCGAACACGACCACCGTGTCCTCGACGAAGACGCCGTCGGCGTGCTCGTCGGCCGGGTCCAGCTCGGTCACCGACCAGCCGCGCTCGCGGAACGCGGTGACGTACCGCTCCCACTGCTCACGGGCGAGGCCGGCGTCGACCGGCACGCGGTCCAGGTGGGTCAGCTCGCCCTCGGCGAGGCGGGGCGAGGGCGGTCGCACGAGAAGTCGATGCACCGGGCCAACGTAGCGCGCCGCCCCTTGCCCTTTTACCGATGTCGGTAGTTCGTGCCGAGATCGGTAGTGCGCACTACCGATCTCGGCACGAACTACCGACATCGGTAA
>NZ_JBWPVO010000022.1:0-24305 GCF_056590155.1 Isoptericola sp. GX10416
ACCCCGTCACCGTCACCGAAGCCCGCGTCCGCCTCGTCTGCAGCGACCTCCTCGGCAACCGCACCTGCTGAGAGCGCTAAAGATCCGCCGCACCCGCCGTCAGGCGGCACGCCGGGACGCCAGCGCCTCCATCTGGTCCATCACCAGCACGATCGCCTCGGGACGACGGTCCGGCGGGTACTTGTGCTTGATGAGCAGTCGCTTGATCGCGGAACGCATCTTGGCCTTGACGTCGTCACGGATCCGCCAGTCGACCTGGTCGTTGTTGCGCATCACCTGCACGAGCTCGCGGGCGATTTCTGCCAGCTTCGCGTCCCCCTGGAGCTCGGCTGCTGACTCGTTGGTCGCGACGGCGTCGTAGAACGCGAGCTCATCCCGGTTCAGAGGCGGGTCGAACGCCTCGCCTCGCGATGCCTCCGCAGCGACCTCCCGCGCCATCGCCACGAGTTCGGAGATGACCTCGGCGGAGGTCAGGTTGGAGTTCGTGTAGCGGTTCATCAGCTCGACGAGCCGCTGGGAGAACAGGTTGCGCCGCACGATGTTGCCCTCGGTGACCTTGCGCGCCTCGCCGTTGATCAGCGCGCGCAGCGCCTCGATCGCCACCTGCGGGTTCTCCGAATCCTTCGCCCTGGCCAGGAACGCGTCGTCGATCTGGTCGAGCCGGGGTCGTTCCAGCCCGGCGGCCTCGTAGATGTCGACGACGTCGTCGGCGTGCACGGCGGTCGCGGTGAGCTGGTTGAGCAACCGCTGCACCTCGTCGGGGATCGGCTCGCCGGAGGACTGCCGTTCCTCGGCGTCCAGCTTGCCCATCCAGGTGCGCACCTCCTCGTAGAACCGCACGTCCCCCGCCAGCTCCGCGACCGACGGGTGGCGACCTGCCAGCGCCCAAGAGCGCCGCAGAGCCGGCGCGAGCCTGCGGAACGCCTCCAGCACGGACTCGGTGCCGTCCGGGACCTGGTTCCCTCGCGTGTGCGGGCTACGCAGGTAGCCCACGGCGTGCATGGCGGCGTCGATCCCCGCACGCTTCGTTCCCCGCTTCGCTTCGAGGACCTGCCTCCAGCCGCTCGGGTCCACGACGGCGGCGACCTGCGCGACGTGGGCACGGGCCACCTCGGCGGCTGACTCGAGGTGCTGGCCCACCGGCTTCTCGGCCTGGTCGCGCTGGGTGTACTCCGCGAGCGCCGCGGCGAGGTTCTCCGCCACGGGTGCGTAGGCGACGAGCAGCCCGGAGTCCTTGCCCCGGAACGTGCGGTTCACGCGCGCCAGCGTCTGCATGAGCAGCGCGCCGCGCAGCGGCCGGTCGAGGTAGAGGGTGTGCAGGCTCGGCGAGTCGTACCCGGTGAGCAGCATGTCGTTGACGATGACGATCTCGAGCTCGTCGTCAGGGTTCTTGAGCCGCTTCTTGAGCGCGGCGTTGGCGCTGGGCCGGCGCACGTGCCGGGCGATGTGTTCCGGGTCCGCCGGGGTGCCCGAGTAGAGCACCTTGACCTTGCCGGTGGCGAGGTCGTCGGTGTGCCATTCGGGTCGCCTCGCGATGATCTGGTCGTATAGGCGGGCGCAGATCTCCCGGGTGGAGCACACGACGAGCGCCTTGCCGGGTGCTCCACCCGCGACGTCGTCCGACGTCGGCCGGACGCTCTCGACGACGGCCTCCCGCCGTTCGTCCCAGTGGCCGAGCAGGTCCTCGGCGAGCGTGCGCAGGCGCTCGGGTGCACCGTAGACGGCGTTGACGACGGCGACGGATCGTTCGATGCGGTCACGTTCGGCGTCGTCGAGCCCGACCGTGGCCTCGTCGGCGGCGGCGTCGATCGTCTCGGGGTCGACGTCGTCGGGGAAGTTGACCTTGACGAGCCGGGACTCGAAGTAGACGGGGACGGTGGCGCCGTCGGCGACGGCCCGCGTGAGGTCGTAGACGTCGATGACGTCGCCGAAGACGGCTTCGGTGTCCCGGTCCTTCTCGGAGATGGGTGTGCCGGTGAACGCGATGAGGGTGGCGTGGGGCAGGGCGTTCTTGAGGTGCCAGGCGTACCCGTCGAGGTCGCCGTAGTGGCTGCGGTGCGCCTCGTCGACGACGAGCACGATGTTGCTGCGCTCGGACAGGACCGGGTGCGAGAGGCTGGCGTCCTTCTCGGCGCGGGTGAGCCCGAACTTCTGCAGGGTGGTGAAGTAGATGCCACCGGTGGTGCGGTTGCTGAGCTCGTCGCGCAGCTCGGCCCGCCGGGTCACCTGCCGGGGGCTCTCCGGGAGCAGCTCGGAGCGGGCGAACGTCTCGTAGAGCTGGTCGTCGAGGTCGGTGCGGTCGGTGACGACGACGACGGTCGGGTTGAGCAGGGCGGGGTGCCGGGCGACGGCGGCGGCGTACAGCTCCATCTCCATGGACTTGCCGGAACCCTGGGTGTGCCAGACGACGCCGGCGCGCCCGTCGCCCGCGACGGCACGCACGGTCTCGCCGATCGCCTTGGTGACCGCGAAGTACTGGTGCGGCTTGGCGACCCGCTTGGCCAGGCCGTCCTCGTCGGAGTCGAACGCCACGAACCCGCGCAGCAGCTGCAGAAAACGTTCGGGGTTGAACAGCCCGGAGAGGGTGACCTCGAGTGGCGTGAGCGGGTCGACCTGGCCGGGCATACCGGCGTCGTCCACGAGGTGCAGGCCGTCGGAGCCCTGGACGCGACCGTCCGGCCCGACGACGCGACCGTCGTCGTCGACGTTCCACGGCGCGTAGTGGTTGAGCGGGGTGAACGGGGTGCCGTACTTGGCGACGACGCCGTCGCTGATCAACGTCAGCACGCAGAAGCGGAACGCCATGGGCAGCTCGCGCACGTAGGTGGCGATCTGCGCGTGGGCGGCGGCGACGTCGGCGCGAGCGCCGGCGTTCTTCAGCTCGACGACCACCACGGGCATGCCGTTGAGGTAGAGGACGAGGTCGAAGCGGCGCTCGACGTCGCGGTCGACCACGACGACCTGGCGGACAGCGAGCCATTCGTTCTCATGCTCGTGCTGCGAGACGAGGCGCACCGTGGGGTGGTGCTCGACGCCGTCGGCCGTGTAGGTGATCCGGTAGCCGCCCGTGAGGTAGCCGTGGATGCGGTGGTTCTCCGTGATGGCGTCCTGCGAGCCCGGCCGCAGGATCTCGGCCTGCGCCTGGTCGAGGAACTCGCGCGGCACGTCCGGGTTGAGACGTCGCAGCGCCGCCTTCATCCGGGACCCGATGGCGAGCTCGGACCAGGACTCGCGCTGCGGCTGCGCCCCCAGCGCCGTGTACCCCGGGTGCCCGACGGCGGAGGTCGCGCCGGGGGCGATCTCGGTGCCCTGCAGCGGCGCCCAGCCGAACTCGGCGAGATGGTCGTGGGCGAGCAGCTCCCAGTCGGCTTCGCTCGGATGGTGCACGGTGACTCCCTGCGGTCGTGTGACGGTCTGGGTCCCATCGTCGCGGCAGCGCGATCCGTGCCGCTCGGGTGTGGTCGATAACCCCTCTATCGCCTTTCGTCCGCATCCAGGAGTGAAAGAAGCTTGGACGCCACCAGGTCTGCGGCGGCTTCGATCGTGTAGGCGCGAGGAACACGTGTGACGAGTGGCGCGAGATCCGTGCGGAAGGCGCCGTTGTCGACCTTGGCCAAGAGGTTGCGGGTCGCTCGGGCCGAGGTCAGCCCATCCGGACGGTAGGGATGGAACGCGCGGACGATCTGCTCGGGTGGCTCGCCGAGTTCGACGAGCGAGAGCCAGAGGTCGAACAGGTCGCGCCCCTTCGAGCGCTGGTAAAGAGCACGGATCTTGGTGGCGACCAGCTCGGAGAGCTGGAACGTCTGCACATCGGCGCTTCCCGTCCACCACTCTGACTCGACCCGGTGCTCGATCGTGGACAGCGGGAGCGCCGGTGATCGCTCGTGAGTGTTGACCTCGATCTTGAGACGCAGCGGAACCCCGGTCGACGCTGTCGTACGCCAGTAGACCTTCGGGTGCTCGCTGATCCTCGTTCGTACCGCGAACCCCATGTTCTCGCCGAGCTCAGTGAGCGACCGCGTCAGTTCGCCGATCCCGCCAGGGCTCGACCGGACGTAGTCAAGGTCCTCGCTGTATCGATAGGGGGCTGGCAGATGAAGCTTGTGCAGTGCGGTGCCACCACGGAAGGTGAGCTCCCTTCCGAGGTAGGGATGGTTGGCGATCTCGCAGATGGCTCGTGAGAGCAGCAGGTCCTGCTCCACCTGCTCGGACGTCGGCCAGGCATGGTCGACCGACCAGGCAGTGACTGCGGCAGGAGGGATCACAGGTCGGGCTCCACTTCGGCGTTGAGGAGGATGTTCCATCGAGCGTCCACGGGGCCACTCGCGGGCCCGCCAGGATCAAGGCGGGACGGACTCCGACCTCGTGCCGCGGCCAAGGCTGCGAGCTGGTCGAGATCGAGACCGTCCCCGAACTTGTCGAGCAGGAGCCCCGCGCGCCGCACCGCAGCGAGCGGGAACGCGTCCGCGGCGGCACAGAGTTCGTTGATGGTGAAGTCGTCGGCCTCGCTCAGCTCCACGACGACGGTGGCGGCGTTGTCGAGTCCGCCTGCCGTGCTGACGTCGTTCGCCACGTCGAGCAGGGTGGCCGCCACGGTCGTCACCAACGCACGGCCGGACCGCGTCGGCCACTCGACCGTCGGGACTCGTGACACCGCGGACCTCGTGTGGAACCGGAACCGCGTCCGCCCCACGACTCGGTCCCGGACGTCTCGAGACGTCGCCACCTGGAAGACCTGCACCGCCTGGTGTGCCGCACCGTGCAACTCGGCCGCGGACAGCCAGCCGACGTAGTAGTCGACGCCTGCGTGGCGCATCATCACGTCCACGATCTCGATGCCAGGCGGCGCACCCCACGTCCGGTACTCGGGAGCAACGGGGATCCATAGACCGTGCAGGGGGCGCACCCACTCTCCGCGACGCGTCGGAGCATGGAGGCGGCGGCGGACCTGGTCCTCGGGTATGCCCAGGACATCGGCGACGGAAGACGTCGAGAGGCTTGTGCGCCCGTGCGCGAGCGCCCAGTCGGCGAGCTCGCCCGCCCGGGTCGGCGTCTTCATTGCCTCGTGCGCTCCATCCTGCAAAGTGTCACATGTTCTGTGACGTTTCGCAGCCCTTGGCGCAACCCTGCCTGCAGGTGGACTGCGACGTCGGCGACAGAGCTCAGGAACCCTGGCCCTCGAAGGCGACCTCCACCGACTCGTAGCCCAGACCGCCGAGAAGCCCTTCGAGCGTCTTGCGCGTGTTCTCCTCGGCGCGGCTCGTCAGCCCGCTCTCCTCGGCGGCTTCGGCCAGCAGGTCCTCCGCCCTCAGCAGGACCTCCTGCTGACTACCGACGTCGTCGCCGAAGAAGTCCGCGGCGCGGTCGATCAGCCCCCGCGACTGGGACAGCGCTCGGCTGCCCTCGAGGTCGATCCGCGGTTCCGTGAGCGCCGGGGCCGGCAGCGTGACCGTCACCGCGGAACCGTCCTCAGCCACGTGGACCGCGTCCTCGTTCAGGTCGCTGAAATCCACGTAGACGTCGACCGAACCCTCGGCGAGGAAGATCGTGCGCTCACCCTTGAGCCAGTCGGGCACGTACTTCTGGTCGTCCTCCAGGTCCACCACCACCTGGTAGTTCCCCTCTGCTGCGACGAAGCGCGCCAGGTCCTGGATGCTCAGCAGCACCGGCGGCTCGGAGCGGTCCACTTGTTCACTGACGAAGAGGCCCGCCACCGCGGCAGGCACTGCGACCAGCCCGGAAGCTACCGCACCGAACGCGAGCAGGACCACCAGGACCAGTGCGACACAGGTCCCGACCAACACTCCCAGGATGGATCGCGCGACGCCTCCACGACGGCGCGGCGGGTCGCCGACGACAGTCTTCTCAGCCTCGGCGACAGACGAGTTCTGCGGCACCTGTTCTCCTACTTCCCGACGACGTCGTCGTTGTCCGCACGGCGCCGCGCCGTCCGTTCGGCCAACTCCCCGGAGATCCTGGTGGTCATCGACCTGGCGCGGACGATCGCCTCGCCGCTGCCGCGTCGTGCAGCGTCGATCCCTCCGGCGCCGGTCTCGACCACCTTGTTCCGCACGTCGCCCGCCGCGTCGATCCACCGCCGCGCCTGCCACGACTCCCTGCCAACCTCGATCCCGAGCCTGGAGTGGAACTCGTCCACCGAGGCAGCGGCCTGCTCGCTCGACCGCACGACGCGGGGCGCGGTCGACGGGTTCAGCAGCACCTTGGCGTTAGCTCGACCGGCGGCTGTATCCATGCGTCTCAGCAGCTGCGCAGTGCTGCGTTCGATGAGCTCGAGCCTGGCCTGCCTGGCCTTCTCCAGGCCTCGACGGTGGCGGTCCAGCTCCTCGAAGTCCCCGGAGTCGAGGACCCTGTCCAGCTCCAGCAAACCGAGCGCGTCCTGGAGCTGGAAGCAGCGTGCGAGGACGGAAAGCCACTCCTCGACCTCGGGCACCGCCTCGGAGACGGTCTTGGCCAGGTCGCTGACCTTCGTCCTGCCCTCCAATTTCTCCGCAAGCGCGTCGAGTCGGCGCAGGGCGTACGCCTGGGTCGTCGCGATCGACTTCTTCTCGGCCTGCACGGTCGACCAGGTCGTCTCCGAGACGCGGCCAGTGCTCTCACGGACGGTCAGGGCGTCATCGATCACCAGCCCCGATCCGATCATGTCGGCCACGAAGGCATCCTTCTGGGCCCGGAGGATGTCGTCGACCTTCTGGTCGATCACCGCGAGGTAGTCGGTGATCTCATCCATCGCCTGCTGCATCGCCAGCTGTGCCATGAGGCCAGCGGCCCCGGCCAAGTTGGCCGGATTCGTGAGCATCGACCCCGGCGTCTTGGCGAACTCGAGAATGCCCTTGATCTTGCCCTTGTCCGTCACCACGGCCCGAGCGACGTCCGCGCTCGAGCCCTTCATCAGGTCGAGCTTCGTCATCAGCTCCGCGGACTCCTTGGTGAGCTGCACCCATCGGCCTGACGTCGCGGCGATCTCCGACGCTGCCTGGGCGGTCCCGGCGCCACTACTCAAGGCGTTGCTCAGACGTGGCAGACCGAGATCGTTGGACGGCAGGCTGTGCGAGGTCAGGAAGCGGTCGACCGCCCCGGTGCTTCCGATGACTGCAAGACCCTTGCCGTCACTGATCAGCTCGAGGTCGTCCACGGTCAGCTCCTGGAGAGTTCGCGCTCACGGACGGCGTCTCGCCGCCAGCGATCCTGGTCAGCCGAAGAGTAGCGGCCCGGCGTGTGGCTGGATCGCGGGCATCAGCCGCCGACCGGCTACGGGCACGTTCCTGAGCACCCTGCTGGACGCCAAGTACGGCGGAACTGTGCGGGACAGCAACATGATCGACCCGTCCTACTCGCCCGTGATTTCACCCTGACTACGGCAATCGCCGTAGCGGCCGTGCGACAGACTGGCCACGTCCGCTCGTCCTTCGCATCAGGACGTGGCGACATCAGAGAGCCGAGGGACTCGCCATCCAGTCGGGCGATCTCGGCGCTCGCCTCAGCGACCAGCGCGGCCGTCGGCCCGTCGAGCGCGAGCTCGGCGCGGGCTATGCGTGGCGGGACGGCTGCTTCGTACGGCCTACGACGACGCCTCCTGCCCGCGCGGGGACCATACTCGCCGTCCGAGGACTCCCAGTCGAGGAGCTCGGTCCCGAACGACGGCCAGTTCGCATCCATTGCAACGCCCTCGCGTTGGCATCGGAAAAACCAAGAAACGATGTTAGAGGACCTTCTGACTACCGGATGCGGCTCCCAGTGCCGCGCGTGGGTGACGCCGCCCACCCGGCGACCCTCCGGTTCCGCGCCTCGACGAAGTCGGTGGAGCGACGGAGGAACTCGGCGTACGTCTCGAGGTCGCGAGGGATCGACGGCGAGGCGAATCCGTCGAACGGCATGAAGAAGCGCACGCCGCCGTCACTGGTCATCAGGTCTTCGAGCAGGAAGAACTCGACGTACCCGTCGAAGCCGGTGAAGAGGTCGAAGAAGTCGCCGTAGCGCGCGAGCACTGCACTCAGCGGGCTCGGCTCCCCTCGGTAGTGCAGCCGGACGCACTCCAGCGTGAGATCGATGCGGTCCGCGATGCGTCGGGTGAACCCTCGGGCACCGTTGATCGTCATCTTCCCGTCGACACGATTCCCCGGGAAGAGCAGCATCCCGCCGATCGTGTAGGTGATCGTGCGAACCCAGTCGACGTAGTCGTCGGGAAGTTGCGCGACGAGACCCTTCGTCACCTCCCAGTGCGTGAAGGTCTGCATGACCGAGTCGCTGGCCAGCCAGAACTCGCCAACCGCCGACCGGTGGTAGAGATAGGCGCCGGGCGTCGTCGCGACGAGGTCGAACGAACGCCCGTCCGGGAGAGGCTTGCTCCAGAGATACTGGTGGTAGTTCCGCAGCGTCGGACTGTGCGTGTCGGGGTCCCTACCGCCGGAGTCCGTCCGGACGTCGAACGAGGTATCGATCTGCACGGTCGTCACCGTCCGTTTGTCGTCCGTGTCAGGCGGGAGGACCAGAAGGCGTCGTCCCGCCAGTCGGCGGGAATGCCCATGCCCCGCAGCGGCACGTCAGGATGATTGTCGAGGAGATCGCTGAGCCGCTGAGCCCACGACGACCGCGGGGAGACGACGCCGAGCACGCTCTGCAGGGACGCGAGGACCGGATAGAGCCGCTTCCGGCGATCCGGAACGGCGGTGAGGACCTCCGCGTCGCTGAGCCATTCGATGGTCGACGGCTTGGGGATCGCCGGGTAGACGCCGAGCCCGACGTTCCAGAGCCGGCCGTGGTGGGCGCAGATGTTGCGCGCCCGTACGTAGGTCCACAACCAGGAAGTCAGCACCGGTGCCGTGAGGCCGAGCGGACGGGCGATGCGCTTCACGTCCGAGATCCTCGCGAGGTTCTCGACGAGGCTCGTCAGCTGACCCAGAGTGAGGCTCTCGACCATCAGCCACGACGGCGGCAACTCCGGTTCGCCGTACGTAGTGAGGTAGTGCTCCATCGCCGACCGGTGGGAGAGGTCATCGACCAGGGAGTCCTCGCGGCCCCGGAGCTGGTCCCGACACGCCTTGCGGACGATGGCGAGCGACTTCCGGTGGTTCTGCCCGTCGCGGAAGTGCTGCACATCTGTGTACCAGAAGGGCCCGCCGTGCTGCAGCGACATCGTGTCCGTCAGGGCGGCCCGGACCGCGACCTCGATCCGTTCGATCGCGTCCATCACCAGCAGGCGGAGCTCACGGTCGAAGACGTACAGGTCGAGGACCTGGTCGAACGACGTGTCGTCGCGCAACCTCTCCCTCGACGGCGTGACGCGGAAGGGTATGAGGTACGGGGAGAACCGGTAGTAGCCGACGTGCCGCAGGTAGCGCAGCGTCCGGTCGCGATCGGGGACGACCAGACCGCGGGCGATCATCCGATCGACGAGGTCCTCGTGGTCGAGCGCCGGCTTCGTGTAGCGCCGAGTCCCCCGCAAACGCACCGGCGGAGTCGTCGTCATCGATCGCTCCCCGGGCAGAGAAAATCCCCCGATTTGCGCATCGTGGAGAGGCGTGGGGGATCTAGTGGTTCGAATCTACGCGTGGGGGCGACCGCGTGGCAAGAGCGCGCGCGAGCCCGTCGGGTGAAATCGGTCTCTGGACCCAGCGACCCGACGAGCTCCGCGCGATCGGTCACAGGCCGGCCACCTCGGCGGCCTCCTCGACGCGGAGCCTGCCCGACATGAGGGCGGGCAGGAGACTGTCGCGCAGCGCCTCGAGTCTCGGAAGCTCTCCACGGGCAGCCCGAGCAGCGACAGCCAGAGCTTCCACCTGATCGACCAGCATCTCAGGCAGGTCGCGCGGGTCCGGGATGAGGACCTCCAGCATCTCGCCGGGCTTCACACGCTGGTGACTTCCCGACGTACCGGCCACCATCCCCTCGAGCATCTTGCCGACCCGCGGCTGAGCGACCAAGGCCCACAGCAGGCTCGGTGAACCGTACCTGGGCCCGAGAACGACGAACTCCGTCGAAGCGAGCGCCAGGACGTCGGACAACTCGGCGAGGTTCCAGATACGGGGGAATCGGGGGTTCAGCTTGGAGAAGAGCACTGACGGCGCATCAACGAGGAACTTCGCACTCTTGATCGTCGCCGGTGCGACCTCCTCGGGGCGCCCGTTCGCATCGAACGCGGGTAGCGAGTAGTGGGCGACGACCGGGTCGTCCAGCAGGGCCGGATCGACGCTCTGGCGCGACACGTCGGCGATCGACCCCAGCGGGACTATCGGGCTCTCCGCGGCGAGAAGAGCCAGCGTCAGATCGTCGGCGGTGGTGGCGAGCTTGGTGTTGGCCGCGATCTTGTCGTCGAGTGCGCCCAGCACATCGGCGATCGCGCGCTGCTGGTCGATCGACGGTGTGGTGATCCGAGCAGCCCGGAGATCGGACAGGCTGATGTACGGCGCCATGTCCGTGTTCCCCTGCAGGTAGGCAGCCTGACCGAGAAACTCGCTCGACTGGAGCCAGTAGCGGAGGAAACGCGGGTCGAGCTCCTCGGGCCTGTGAACACGGAAGTAGCAGAGCTGTGGGGAGTAGACGGCGAGTTCATCAGTTGGCGGCATGACCGCCACGCGACCCACCGTGCCCTTGGTCGTCAGCAGCACATCACCCGCGGACGCGACCTTTGCGCCCATCTGAGCCTTGTAGTCCACGGACACAAAGTCATCGCCGTCGAGATGAACCACGTCGTCACGAACGTCAGCCACCCGAATGATCCGGTATCCGGGGCGACCGTGCTCCGAACGCTTGGTCCGGTAGCCGTCACCCATCGACAGAACGCCATCGGCAGCCAACTCGCCGATGGTCGCGCTAGCCACGGACCCTCCCGAGCTGCTCGCGGACGACCTTCTCCAGTCGCGCCGACTCGTCGAACTGCGCGAACAGCTCCGCGGTCAGCCGGGAGATCTTCTCCTCGATGGGCTCGCCGTCGTCCTCGACCTCAGCGGCACCCACGTACCGCCCCGGCGTCAGCGCGTACCCGGCGTCCTTGATCTCCCCGAGCGACGCGGAGTAGCAGAACCCGGCCTCGTCGGCATACTCCTCCCCCGCCGCAGACTCCGTCCCGAGCCACGCGTGGTAGGTCCCGGCGATCCGGGCGATGTCCTCCTCCGACAGCGCCCGCTCGGCTCGGTCGACCATGTGGCCGAGGTTGCGCGCGTCGATGAACAGCACTGAGCCGGCCCGCGCGCCCTTCGCCTTGGCGAAGAACCACACGCACACCGGGATGCCCGTGGAGCGGAACAGCTGGGTGGGTAGCGCCACCATGCACGAGACCAGATCAGCCTCGACGAGCTGCGCGCGGATCTCGCCCTCTCCCCCGGAGTTCGACGACATCGACCCGTTCGCCATGACCACGCCCGCGGACCCGGTGGGCGCGAGCTTGGACAGGATGTGCTGGATCCATGCGTAGTTCGCGTTGCCTGCGGGCGGCACGCCGTACTTCCAGCGGGCGTCGTCGGTGGTGCGCGCCCAGTCCTTGATGTTGAACGGCGGGTTCGCCATCACGTAGTCGGCCTGCAGGTCGGGGTGCAGGTCGCGCGCGAACGTGTCGCCCCAGCGCGGCCCGAGATGGCCTTCCAGCCCGTGCACCGCCAGGTTCATCTTCGCCATGCGCCAGGTGCGCTCGTTGAGCTCCTGCCCGTACACGCTGATGGCCTGCGGGTTGGCGCCGTGCCGCTCCAGGAACTTCTCGGCCTGGACGAACATGCCGCCCGACCCGCACGCCGGGTCATACACGCGGCCCGCGTACGGCTCCAGCATCTCCACGAGCACGCGCACCACACCGGGCGGGGTGTAGAACTCGCCGCCCCGCTTGCCCTCGGCAGCCGCGAACTTGCCGAGGAAGTACTCGTAGACCTCACCGAGCACGTCCCGCGCCTTGGAGACCTTCTCACCGTCGGCCCCGATGCCCGTGAACCGCGCCGACGAGAACAGGTCGATCAGCTCACCGAGGCGGCGCTGGTCCACGTTGTCCTTGTTGAACAGCGTCGGCAGGGTGCCGGCGAGCGTCGGGTTGGCGCCCATGATGTGGCTCATCGCGTCGTCGACCAGCATGCCGATCGACGCGTCGACCTCGTCGGCGACGCCCACCCGACCCTTGGCGTGCTGCGCGAGGTAGCGCCAGCGCGCCCGCTCCGGCACCCAGAACACCCCGTGGCCGCGGTACTCGTCGATGTCCTCCTGCAGGCCCTCGACGTCCTCGGCCTCCATCCCGTCGGCGAGGCCGTCGGCGCGGATCGCCTCCCAGCGCTCGTCGAACGCGTCCGAGACGTACTTGAGGAACACCAGCCCCAGGATCACGTCCTTGTACTGGCTCGCGTCCATCGAGCCGCGCAGCTTGTCCGCTGCCTTCCAGAGCGTGTCCTTCAGCTCCTTCATGGTGGTCGCCGTGGCGACCGAAGGCGTCTCGGCCTTCTTCCTGGGTGGCACTCGCCGTTCCTTCCTCACGTGGGGTCGCCCCCATCCAATCGCATGCGTACGACACCGGCGGTCACGCCGTCGCACAGCGTCCCTGCCAGCTCGTCCAACATCTCCAGCTCGCGCCGCGCGGCAGCGGCGCGGTCGCTCGCGGCCCGCAGAGCGCGTCCGACGGCGGCGGCCTGGTCGTGCGGCACGAGCCGCACCTCCCACGCGCGCCACCACTTCGCGCCGGGCGCCTGGGCGCCGACGTCGCGCGCCAGGACCTCGGGGACGACGGCGTCGCGCTCGTCGCGCCCGACGCCGCGGGGTGACAGCACCCGGAACACCTGCGCCGGGTACTCCACGGCGGAGAACCCCTGGTGGTCGACGACGGCGGCCGGCCGCGGTGTCGTCGTGAAAACGACGTCGCCCGGCTCGGTCAACCGCCCCGACGGGTAGCGCTCGGCAAAGTCGAACGTGCCCACGGCACGTGTCCCCCACCGGCGCGCGCCCGTCAGCTCGGGCACGCCGATCACCCGCGTCAGGCGCGCGTCGCGGTCCGGCGCGTCGGAGACGTCAGCGGCATCGATCCGGTTGCCGGAGAACCGCCGCAGCCGACGGCATTCGACCAGCGCCCAGACGGGGGCGCGACGCACCTCGTTCGCCTCGCCCCGCTCGACCCGCAGGTCGAGCGGGCGGCGCGCTCCGCCGTCGAGCATCCCGGCGAGCTCGACGGCCCGCAGTGCCGCGGTACCGCCGTCGTCCCGCGGGCCGCCGACGACGGGCCTGGCCGCCGCCAGCAGGCTGCCGCGGCCCGCGAGCAGGCTCGCCATCGGCACGAAACGTGCGAAGCGGAACGCGTGCGAGCGCACCGCAGCGGCGTCCCCGAGGGACGCCTCAACGTCGACGAGCAGGTCCTCCACCGCGGCACGGTCGAACGTGCCGGCGACTCGCAGGTCGCTGATGTCGGCCACCATCGTCCACCGCTCGGCGATCGGGACCCCGGCCGGCGGTGCGCCCAGGACCCAGATCGCCGTGCGCTGGCGCGGCCGGTCCGTGACGAGGCCGGGCGGGAGCGCGACGACGGCACGCAGCCGGTCGGTCCGCAGTAGCGCAGAGCGGATCGCCTCTGCCTGCCCGGTCAGCGCCCCGACGAGGGCGGACGCGGGGCCGACAACGACGGCGCGCTGCTCGGCGTGCAGCCCCAGGACGATCTCGTCGAGGCGTTCCAGGAGGGCCACGTCGTCGAGCTCGGCGGTGCCCGCCGGAGGGAGCTGAGTCACCACCAGCGCGTCAGGGGGTGGCTGTGCCACCGACCCCGCGCTCGGCAGCGTGCCCACGTCCCAGCCGTGCGCGCCCAGCCGCCGTCGTGCCGCCCGGCACCCTGGCGGGACGAGGGCGGCAGGTTCGTCGAGGCGACCGGCGTCCGCCAGCACCGCGCGCAGCAGGTCGCCGTTGCCGGGGAAAGGGTCGGCGACGTCGCCCCCATCGAGCACCTGCGCGGCGACCTCAGCCACGAGATGCAGGGCGGACGGGGCGAGTGCCGACGTCGTCGCCTCGGGCCGCCGCCCACGGAACCGGTCGTCGGCGAGCGCCTCGGCCGCCCCGCCCGGGGTGTACGCGGCGTCGGCGGCGAGGTCGGCGAGCGTCGCGACGTGGGCCAGGTCCGCGCCGAGCGCGTCCACCTCGCTGTAGAGCGCCTCGTCGTCGGGGTCGACCTCGTCGGCCAGGTCGAGCAGGTCGTCGGGGTCGAGCTCGGCGAGAGGTTCCCCGGTGGCGGCCTTGAGGCAGAGCAGCGCCTCCAACCCTTCGTGCAGGCGCCGGGCACGGTCCGGGTCGCCGGCGTCCAGGGAGGCCCGCAGCGCGACGTCGGCCCGGAAGTGGGGATTGTTGCCGCGGCCCGTGGCCTCGATCCAGTCGGCGACGTCGCCCGCGCGGAAGCGTGGCGAGCCATCGTGCTCGACGGCGGGCGAAGGGAAGGGCCGCGCGGCGCCGGCGTAGCGGCGCCGCCAGGTGGAGACGACGGGGCGCTGCACCTGGGCGATCTCGGCCACATCGGCGAGCGAGACGTGCAGTCGCTCCAGGAGCGAACCGGCGTCCTGCATGTCGATCTCCTCTCATCGGGTGCCAGCGCAGCCTAGCCATCTCGCTTTGTGACTTCGCTTCCACGGACGATAACCCCCTTTATCGCGCTTGCGTCGTCGTGATGGCATCCGTTCTTGCCAGGCTTCGAGGAGTCAACCCAGGAGGAATCGATGACCGGCACCCCAGATGAGCCGAGCGACCACGCCCAGCTCGCAGAGTCCGTGGTCTCGCCGGCCGAGCCGGCCGACGCCCCGCAGGCGGCGCGACGCCGGCCCCACGGACCGGCGATCGCCTTGGTGGCGGTCGGGGTCGTCGCCGTCGGAGCTGCCGCGGTCGCGATCACCGTCGCCACCCAACCCACGGCGCTCGCCCGGGCGACCGAGCAGTGCGTCACCGACACCGACACCGGCGTCCTGCTCGAGGACGACGACCTGACGCTCGTCGTGGACATGCAGGGCGAGGAGGACCTCCTCGGGACCGACTACTCCACCGTCGTCTGCCTGCTCTCCGCGTTGGAGACACCGCGTCGGGTGACCAGCCTCATCGACTCCACCCGCTCGCTCGACGGCCGCCAGAACGACACCTGGGAGGCGTTCACGGCGACCTGGAGCTACCACCCCGACACCGGGCTCGACCTCCTCGTCGTCGAGGAATGACCCCACGACGACCCCGATCAGAACGGCGTCGCCACACCAGTAGATCTCCCGAAACCGAGAGGAACACCATGTCCACCGACTTCTCGCAGGCCCCGGCGCCTGCCCCTCAGTCCCCCGGCCCCGTGGCCGCCCCCGCACGCAGCAACGGGCTCGCCGTGGCCGGCTTCGTCGTCGGCCTCGTCGCGCTGTGCCTGTGCCTCGTGCCGATCGTCAACAACGCGGCGTTCTTCCTGGCTGTCGTCGGCCTCGTGCTGGCGATCATCGGCGTCGTGAAGGCCCGTCGCGGAGCACCCCGCCAGGGACTGGCCGTCGCGGGCGTCGTGCTGTCCGTGCTCGCCGGGATCGGGGTGCTCGCCTCCCAGGCGTTCTACACCTCGGTGCTGGACGAGGTGTCCGCCGAGCTGAGCGACACCCCCACCGCCGTCGACGCCGGAGCGGACACCTCGGCCCCGACGGGCGACGACGAGACCGGCGCCGAGCAGGCCGACATCGTCACCGAGGAGCCCGTCGAGGCACCGGAACCTGCCGAGGCCGAGGCCGGCACACGGGCGAACCCGTATCGGTTCTCCGAGACAGTGAGCAACGACGACTGGACCATCGACCTTGGCAAGCCCTACGAGGGCTGGGACGAGATCCAGAGCGAGAACATGTTCAACGAGGCGCCGGCCGCAGGCATGGAGTACTGGATCGTGCCCGTCGAGGCGACCTACACCGGCGCCGAGACCGGTACTCCGTGGGTCGATCTCACCGTCGAGTTCGTGGGCGAGGACAACGTCACCTACAGCGACGACTGCGGTGTGGTGCCCGACGACCTCATGAACACTGACGAGCTCTACACGGGCGGAACCGCCCAGGGCAACGAGTGCGTCGTCGTCCCCGCCGGAGCCCAGGGCACCTGGACCCTGACGGCCGGCTGGTTCTCCGACCCGGTGTTCTTCGCCCCCAAGGGCTGAACCACCCCACAGACCGGGTGCGCCGAGCTGACCCCCGAGGGCTCGGCGCACCCTTGCTCGCGTGATGGAACCGTTACGGCTTCCACCCGATTTCACCCGCAGGCGACGCAAGACCTCCGCAGGGCGGATGAAACCATTTCAGCGCCCGTGCGCGCTGCCAGCTGCCGAACCGACCGAGAGCACCCACCGTGACCAATGCCCTGACGTGGATCTTCTGCGCCTTCATCCTCGTGCTGACCGTGAGAACGGTGTTCCAGGTCCACCGTGCTCGGGTCAAGGCGTCGACGCGCATCGACGGCGTACGCCAGGTGATCAGCTTTGACGGACCAGTGCGGCGCGAGTACCGCAGCGGCATGATGAACCGAGCCAAGGACCAGCACGCCGACGTCGCACACCTGTGGCGCGAGTTCGACGAGACGCTCGTCGACGGGCCCGACGGCACGCTGCTCAACACGCACGACGCCGACTACCACTTCAACTCGGAGAGCCTGGCGCCCGAGCTGCTGCACAGCCGGATCCTGCTCACCCGGCCGGCCGTGCTCACGGTCCTGGGCGTGCTCGGCACGTTCCTCGGGCTGTCCATCGGCCTGTCTTCCATCAATGTCGACGGCGACACCGCCCACCTCACCGAAGGCGTCGGCAACCTGATCAACGGCGCCAGCTTCGCGTTCATCACCTCGGTGGTCGGCGTGATCGCGAGCATCGTCACCCAGGCGTACGAGAAGGCGCAGAGCCGGCGTGCCGTCGAGGACATCCGCGGCCTGCAGGGCGCGATCGACGAGCACTTCGAGAGGCAGACCTCCGAGGCGTCGCTCGTCAGCATCATGAACAGCTCGAGCGCGAGCCAGGAATACCTGGCGACGCTCGGTGAGCAGATCGGAGCCTCCCTGCAGGCGGCCGTCGCCCCCGCCATGCAGACGATGGCCGAGCACGCCGCGCGTCAGTCCGAAGAGGTCTTCGAGAACCTGGTGGACAAGTTCGCCGGGCACTTCGAATCGCTCGGCACGACCCTGGCCGAGCGTCTCGACCAGTCGACCACCGAACTGGCGCAGACGATCACCTACCTGGGCGACCAGCTCGCCAAGCAGGCGGACGAGCACCAGGAGCGCATGGCCGAGATCCGCGAGGCCACCCGCCGGCAAGTCGAGCTGCTCGACAAGCACCTGCCGCACCTGGTCGAGCAGCTCCAGTCGGCCACGTCCCACCTCGACGAGGTCAGCCGGCAGCTCGCTCCGTCGGCCGAGCACCTCGAGACGACGGCAGGCTACTTCCAGCGCACGAGCGAGACCTTCGGCGAGGTCCTGACGCGCAGCACCGAGACCCTCGACAGGGTCACCGAGCAGCAGGAATCGGCGTCCGCGTCCCTCACGACGCTCACCGAGCGGCTCGGCGTGCTGACGGTCTCCACCGTCGCTGCCGCCGCCAAGATGAACGAGGCGGCAGGGCTGCTCGACCGCGGACTTGAAGGGATCGACGAGCAGCAGCGCCAGCTGCTCGACGGGATGCGTGAGCAGCAGCGGGCCTTCATCGACGGGATGCGGTCCCACCAGGAGGAGACCCTCGCCGCACTGTCGAAGGAGATCGACGGCTTCCGCAGCTCCCTGTCCGCTTGGTTCACCGAGTACTCGTCCGCCGTCGAGAAGCACACCTCCGACCGCATGAACACGTGGAACGAGCAGACCCACCGGTTCAGCTCGACGATGCTGGACGCCGCGAAGGCGCTCTCGGCCACCGTGGAGGAGATCGACCATGCCCTCCAGGTGCGCCGTCGTGACGAGGTCGAGGCTGCGGCATGAGGCGGACCACCCGTGCACGACAGCCTGGGCACGACGACAGCTCGTCCCACTGGATCTCGTTCTCCGACCTGATGTCCGCACTGCTGCTCGTGTTCCTGCTCTCGGTCGTGCTGCTGATCCTGTCGCTGACCTACAAACAGCAGGAGCTCGTCGCCCAGGAGGCTGAGGCTCAGAAGGCCGAGGAAGTCTTCGCCAGCCAGCGCGAACAGCTCGAGACGCAGGTGGCCTCACTGAGCGAGCGCGAAGAGGTCCGCTCTGCCCTGGTCCGGGAGATCGCCGACGAGCTCGACCAGCGCGGGATCAAGGTCGAGGTCAGCGAGGATGCGTCGGTCCTCCACGTCCCGACGTCGGCACTCGGCTTCGCGTCGGGCTCGTACGAGATCCGGCCGGCTCATCAGGACGTCGCCCTGACGATCGGTCAGGTCATCGGCGACACGGTCCGCAAGGACGATCGGTTCGAGGCCCTCGACACGGTGTTCGTCGAAGGCCACACCGACAGCGAGGCCTTCAGCGGACTGGAGGGCACCGGGAACTGGGGACTCTCGACGTTCCGAGCCATCTCGTTGTGGCGCCTCTGGGAGGAAGACCTGCCTCGCGCGCAGCGCCTCCACACCCTCCTTCGTCCGGACGGCCAGCCGATCTTCTCGGTATCCGGTTACGCTGACTCCCGGCCAGTCGACGCGAAGCAGGCCTCGGACACCTCCAAGGCCGCGAACCGCCGCATCGACATCCGATTCACCGTCAAGGGACCGACCGCCGAGGAGCTCGCCGACATCGTCGACAAGGCGATCGAGGAGCCTGTGACCGCTGAGGCCGGCTGATGGCACTCATCCTCCCCTCTTCAACCCTCGAACCGGGTGACTGGGACGACGACGCCTTCAACGGTTGGGAAGACCTGAGCGACGAGGCCGACCGGGCACGGGCACAGGCCGGCACCGGTCACCGGTACCCACCGATCCTCGCTGAGGCACGAGACGTGCTCGAGAAGCGCGACACCGCCACTCTCCATCGCCGCCTGCGCGAGCGTCTC
Source organism: Isoptericola sp. GX10416 (assembly GCF_056590155.1). NCBI lineage: Bacteria > Bacillati > Actinomycetota > Actinomycetes > Micrococcales > Promicromonosporaceae > Isoptericola > Isoptericola sp. GX10416. The sequence continues at coordinate 18,941 of NZ_JBWPVO010000022.1, forward strand.
TTCGCGCGAGCCGTGGCCGAGATCTGGGCGACCGACGAACGCCTGGCACAGCGCTCGATGACTCCGGCGGCGCTCGGCTCCGTGGCGACTGGGCACGACGTCGTCTCCAGGTTGACGACCCACTCCCTCGTCTCCGCCCTCCTGACCTACTTCGACCGACTCGACGACTGGGAGGCTGGCCGGTTCGAGGCCGCAGCCGCAGCCGCCGGTCGCGCCGTGGCGGGCTGTCGGGTCCGGGATGCGGACGACGTCGTCGAGGTGGTGCGCACGTCCGGCCGGTACGCCATCGCCAAGGACGGGCCTCGCGTCCTCGCACGCGAGCTGATCTCTCAGGGGCGACGTCTCGAGGACGATCCCGTCGCGGTCGCGCTCTGCGGTGACGACCAGGGGCGCTTCGCCCAGGTACTGCGCAACGAGTACTACCTCGGACTCATCAGGGCCGCGGACCCCACCGTCGGCGGCCACGAGTTCCTGATCGATGCGACGGACCGCGCCACCGCGCAGAGACGGGACGACGCCGACCACAGGTTCGGTATCGCGGTCCTGGCCGCGCTCTGCGACAAGCCCGGCATCGTGCCGAGCGCCCAGTGGGTCGACGCCGTCCTGGCGATCGGCGGGGACCCTCGCCACGAGCGGAGCGCCCACTGGAACGATTGGTGGGCGCACGTCGACGCCGGTCTGCGCGCCCGCGCGGTCCAGTGGATGTCCGGCGCCGACCTTCGCGCGTTCCTCGATGCGGTGCGCGTCTACGGGCTCGAGTCCGGGAACACCGACCTTCAGCGCATGTTCGTCCGTCGTCAACGCTTCCTCCTGGGTCTCTACGAGTCCGGCCTCGTCCAGGACGTGCGGCTCATTCTCGGGAGCGACGTCCGCGCCACGGTCCGCCGCGTGGCGAAGGTGGGCCTCGTGGACGCCCCTCTCTACACCAGCGGGGCGGACAAGGCAGTCGTCGTGGTCGACTGTGGCGATTTCCACCTCGTCGAGGGATCCCACAACTTCAAGCTTCACGCCTACCTCGGCCGACCGGTTCCCTTCCTGATGAACAAGCACCGGCGCCACTACAGCCTCGACGATCTCCGCCACACCGTGCCCGCCCACCACGCCGAACAACATCTGGCGGGGCCGGCCGCCCACGACTCGTGGAGCCACGACGTCGGCGGTGGATGGACCCGCGGCGCTCTGGACTTCCTGCGGCTCCACGGCATCAATCTCAACGAGAAGGCTCTGCTGACGGACGACGACCTCGCCACACTCGTCGCCCGTCGACGCGGAGCGTCCCGAACGAACCCCCGACGAGGTTGGAGACGCCGATGAAGCTGCGCGACCTGCTGCGACGCGCTCCCGCGACCAAGCCGGACCCGACAGATTCGCCGGCGCCACGCTTCGCCGTCGAGCACGGTGACACGACATCCTTCACGACGACGTCCGAGTATCTGCGCGCCCTGGTCGACGGCGATGCGCACCGCAGCATCACCGAGCAGTACCTGGTCCTCGACGCCCTCGCCGACGAAGGACGAGCGCACGCGACGGAGCTCGGTTTCGAGGTGTCGGCAGACGAGCTGGCCCGCCTCGCACCCCCCGAAGCCGCTCTGCTCGGCCTGCCTGGCCGGTTCGCCGGCAGCCTGGGCACCGCGATCGCCGGGACCACGGCCAGCCCCGAGTTCGCCGTCGACCTCGCCGTGCGGGTCGACAAGTACGACGAGGCCTACCGCCGAACCGGTGTCCTGCTCGCCGTCGGCCTCTCACCGTACGAGCGGGTCTTCCGGCTCAGCCCGCCGGCGCTTCGCGCCCTCCGCGCAGTGGAACGTCACCAGGAACTGCCCCGCGGGCGCCGGACAGAGACGCAGAACGCCCGACTGGTCGCCGATCTTCAAGGTGCCCGACGCATGGCTGCCTCCGACGACTCGGCCATTGCCGACCCGAACTTCTCACTTCCCCTTCGACACTTCGACGCGTTCACCACGGTCGAGCCGCGAAAGGTCGGCGTCACCGTCGACCCCCAGCCCGACGGCTCGCTGCGCCTGGTGCCTGACCTGGGACACGGCCTGCACCCCAACGACCTCGACAAGCGGTGGCACCACCTGCCTGGTGACCAGTCGGCCGACGGCGGCGTCCTGCGCGTCGACAAGGAGCTGGTGCTCCTCGAGCGCGACCAGATCGAAGGCGTGCGAGAGGTCCGACGTCAGGGCTCTATTCCCAAGGAGCAGGTACCGGACTTCCTGGCGGCACCGGGTGACTTCCTCGACCCAGAGAAGGTCGACGTCGAGCTCACCTTCGCCTGGTTGGTCCGTGGGCTCGGGCGCCTCGCCCCCGTGTCCTTCGCCCAGGCGACGAAGAAGGGGCCCGACTGGCTCGGCGCCGACCACGTCTCCACGCCACCCGAGATTCTCTCGACCAAGCCGCAGAGCATCCCCGAGCACGAGGAGATCGCCCAGAAGGTAGCCGAGGCACAGGAGCGGGGCGACGACCTGGTCACGCTCGACGACGACGTCGTCGACATCTCGGACCCGTCCCGGGTGAAGCAAGCTCAGGACGAAGCGCTCGATCGGCTCCAGCGCCTCGGCGTCGATCTCTCGGACGCCGATGTTCACGGCTCCGAGTCGACTGAGCCATCCGGCCCCCAGGTGCGCGTCGGATGGTCCTTCGACGACGCCGACGAGCTCTCGACTCGACTGGTGGCGGCTGCCGAGACCGCAGCCCTTGCTCGCCCGGTCTCCTACGACCAGCTGGGTCGCTCCCCCTACCCGCACCAGGTCGAGGGCATCGAATGGATGGCCCGCCTGATGAATGCGTCCCTGAGTGGCGCCGACCATGCCGACGATCGCGTACGCGGGGCGCTTCTCGCGGACGACATGGGTCTGGGCAAGACCTACATGACGTTGGCCGCCCTCGGCGAAGTCGTTGCGGCCGAACGTGCGGCCGGGACGAGCCGCGGCCCACCTTGGCGGTCATGCCCGTGGCCCTGCTCGAGAACTGGCTCCGCGAGATCGAGGAGACCTTCGGGAGCCGGAGCGGCCCGTTCCGCGACGTCGTCGTGCTGCAGGGCGACGGTCTCGCACACTTCCGCACCGACAAAGGACGGGAGTCCGCAGTCGCGGAGGATCACCTCGACGAGCACGGCATGGTCCGCGCCGAGGTCATGGCCTCGCTCATGCGTCTTCGCGTCGGCGCACAGTTCGGTGACGCCCGCCTCGACCTCCCCGGACGCCTGATCCTGACCACGTACGAAACCATCGCCCGCTACCAGGTCTCACTCTCCCAGGTCGAGTGGGGTGTGATCGTCTTCGACGAGGCGCAGAACCTCAAGAACCCCGACATCCTCCGCACCCGTGCAGCGAAGGCACTGCGTTCACGGTTCAAGCTCGCGGCGACCGGAACTCCGGTCGAGAACTCGCTCCGCGACTTCTGGAGCCTCCTCGACCTGGCGCAGCCTGGCCTCCTGGGGACGTGGGCAGAGTTCCGCGACCGTTGGGAAGCACCGATGGACGACGCCGACGGTGCGCAGCAGGCGCAGATGGGGCGTGACCTGCGGGCCGCCGTCGGCCCCTACATGCTCCGGCGCGTCAAGGAGGACCACCTCCAGGACCTGCCACCCAAGCACGTCCACGACGCCGGCGCGCACGCCGCGCTCATGCCTTCCGTGCAGCGTGACGCGTATGACGACGCCATCGGGCGGTACAAGGCGAACGCAGGCAGCAAGGGTGCGATGCTCAAGGCGCTCCACGACCTCGGTCAGGCGAGTCTCCACCCCGGGCTCGTCAACAACGCGCTGCTGGACGCCCACGACGCGATCGCGCTGTCGGCTCGGACCCAGCTCTCGGTGCGACCGATCCTCGACGGCGTGCGCGACGCCGGAGAGAAGGCGATCGTCTTCTGCCGCACCAAGGTCATGCAGCGGGCCCTGGCCATCTGGCTCCGCGACCTCTACGACGTACCCGTCGACGTCGTGAACGGTGACACCCCCGCCACCGGGTCGAACGACTCCCGCGTCAAGCGGATCCAGCGGTTCGAAGCGCGGCCCGGCTTCGGCGTGATCATCATGTCGCCCCTCGCTGTCGGCGTGGGACTGACCGTCGTCGGCGCGAACCACGCCATCCATCTGGAACGGCACTGGAATCCTGCCAAGGAGGCGCAGGCCACCGACCGCATCTACCGCATCGGGCAGACCCGCGACGTGCACGTCTACTTCCCGATGGCCCTGCACCCGGACGTCGACTCGTTCGACGTGAACCTGGACCGGCTCCTTCGAGGAAAAGTCGCACTTTCGGGCGCCGTCGTCGTCCCCGAGGTGGTCACCGAGGACGAGGTCGCGCGAGCGATGGGACTCGCCTGATAGGACTGCGTGGGTGCTCCCTCTTCGCGTGGTGGATCGAGGACCGCGGCGTCGCTCCGCATCCGGCTTGTACCAAGGCATGTGCCCGGTGGGTGAGACTTTTCCACAGGGCCGTTCCGGCAGGCCACGCGCTTCGCTACGGTGTCCGGGATGTCGTCGTCGACTCCCGGTGAAGGAGCCACCTGATGCCCCGCCCTGCTACCGCCCTCTGCTCGGTCGGGGTGGCGATCCTGCTGCTCGCGGGCTGCACCACGCCGACCCCACCTAGCGAGACCGGTCAGAGCCCGACGCCAAGCGCCACCGTCGAGGCACCCCCGTCACCGAGCGCGTCGGCGAGCCCGTCACCAGAGCCGGTGGTCATCGCCCCGCAACGGCCCGCCGCCATGGACGACGACGGGTACAAGGGCGCAACCGCTGCCGCCGAGTACTTCCTCATGCTGGACGACTACATCATGAAGACCGGCGACACCGCGGAGTTCGAGGCGATGTCGCACAAGTCCTGCAAGACGTGCACGGCGCGCCTCGAGCAGGCCCAAAACATCACGAAGAACGGTGACCGGTTCGAAGGTGGCGAGATCTCCGTCAAAGTCCTGCATGTCTACGAACAGGACCGACCCACCGGCATTTGGCCCATCGACATCGAGGTAAAGGTGGCACCCGCCTCGATCATCAGCCCCTCGGGCGAGGTCCTCTACTCCGAGGAGGAGGTCGTGGCGGAGCAGAAGGTCGAGGTCGTTCACGATGACAGCCGGTGGATCATCTTCAACATCGCTGCCGCCGACGCCAAGGTCCAGGGCGTTCAGTGAACTTCCCAGGATTGCTCCTCGTCGCATTGACTTCGGCCACATTCACCGCGTCGTCGACTGACTCATACGGCGGGTACGTAGACGAGCAAGAGCAGAACATTCACGTCGATTACATCGGCGACGCTGAGCGTCCCTCCGGACCCGACGGCCCCCAGGACCGCTACTTCCGGGCTGACGCGGCGACCTGCATCCAGGACGACGAACGCGACCAGTTCGACGAGGTGAT
>NZ_JBWPVO010000023.1:0-23722 GCF_056590155.1 Isoptericola sp. GX10416
TGACCCACTACATCGCCCGATCACTCCTCGAAGCCGGCGGCTTCAGACCCCGGCTACACCCTCATCTGCGTTGAGCCAGTATGGGTGGCGCGACCGCGAGGTGTCCGAATCGGAGACGGGCCCTAGCTCGCTGGCACCTGCTCCATCGCCATCGCATCGGCGCACACCGGAGTCTCTTCGGGGTCCCAGCACGCCACCTGCAGCTCGAGGTTGCCAATCTCGGTTCGCTTCATGTCCCGAGGATACGGTTCGCTGTTGCCAGCTCAGCAGGCCTCTCGCGGTCAAGACGGCATGAGCCGATAAGTCAAGTCATGCCAGATCCCGCACCCAATTGTGCAACTGACTCGACCTTGCGGTTCCTGGTCTCGTCGACGACATCCGGCGGCACCTGCACGCCGAGGATGTCGTGTTCGGTCTCTGCGCCGTGGCGAGCACGCGAGACGAGCCGCCCGGCTCAGAACTCCTCGTAGACCGCCGGGTCCTGGTCGTGGGTCCGGCCGTCGGGCCGGGCGAGCGACGCGATGGCCTCGACGTCGGCGTCGGTGAGCTCCAGGTCGATCGCGGCGAGGTTCTGCCGCTGCCGCTCGGACGCCGTCGCCTTGGGCAGCGGCAGGACACCGAGCCGAGCGTGCCACGCCAGGATCACCTCGGCCACGCTCACGCCGTGCCCCTCGGCGATCCGCGTCAGCAGCGGGTCCCGCAGCATCTCGTTCGCCCGCCCGATGGGGCTCCATGCCTCGGTGACGATGCCGCGCGACGCGTCGTAGGCACGCTGCTCGTCCTGCGGGAAGTACGGGTGCAGCTCGACCTGGTTCACCGCGGGGGTCACGCCCGTGGCCTCCACCAGCCGGTCGATGTGCTCGGGCAGGAAGTTCGACACCCCGATGGCGCGCACCAGCCCGCGCTCGCGCGCCTCGATCAGAGCCTCCCACGCTTCGACGTAGCGCTCCTGCGACGGGTTCGGCCAGTGGATCAGGTACAGGTCGAGGTGGTCCAGGCCGGTGCGGTAGACGCTCTCCTCGACCGATTCGAGCGCGGCGGCGTGGGCATGGTGGCGGCCGGGCAGCTTCGAGGTGACGATCACCTCGTCGCGGGGCACGCCGCTGGACCGCACGGCCGCGCCCACGGCTCCCTCGTTCTCGTAGTTGAACGCCGAGTCGATCAGCCGGTAGCCCGTCCGCAACGCCTCCGCGATCGTCTCCGCACCGTGCCGGCCCTTCAGGGCGGCGGTACCGAACCCGATGCGGGGCAGCGGGCCGGTGGTAGGGGTCGTCTCGGGCATCGGCTTCCTCCTCGTGGACAGGGTGGGGCGTTCCTCGAGGAGACGGTACGCGCCGTCCGGGCAGGTCGCCCACCACGCTCAGGAGAGCTTCCGGACCACCAGGGTCTGGGCCAGCCGCCCGAATGCGCCGTCGGCGTCGTGCAGGACGGCGGAGGTGAGCCCCGCGCCGCTCGGCCCGAACGTGACGGTCGTGTCCAGCCCCAGCCAGCCGCCGCTCGGCGCCCGGAACAGGTGAGCGGTGAGATCGAGGTTGGGGAACGCGACGCGGCGCGGGTCGCTGCGGACGGTCATGCCGTTGGCGACGTCCAGCAGCCCGGCCGTGCGTGCGAGCGGGCCGACCTCCTCGCCGTCGAGCAGCGGGACGTCCGTGCGCGCCCACACCCGGCCACGCCCGGGGGTCTCCAGGCTGCGACGCACCTCGATCGAGGCGACGAACCCGCCGGGCCAGTCCGTCGTCGGGTCCCAGGCCGGAGTCTCGTCCGGTCCCGGCATCGTGGCGGGGGCACCGTCCGCCAGCGCGGCCGTGTCGCCGACGCCGGCCAGCCAGGCACGCAGCGTGGCCACCCGCCGTCCGCCGCAGGAGACGGTGGCCTCGACGAGCTCGACGCCCCGCCCTGGCCGCAGCACCTGCACCGCCGTCTCCATCGACTCCAGCGGGTAGGGGCCCCAGACGTCGAACGACAGCCGCGTCACGGCGAGGTCGTCGCGCCCCCGGGCGGCGCGATCGGTCTCCACGAGGTGGGTGAGCAGGCCGAACGTCGGGGCGACGTGCTGCTCGGCGGTGTTCCAGGCGCCGCCGACGGCGGGGGTCGGGTCGAACATGGAGGCGCCGGTGCGTCGGAAGTAGGCCATGGCGCCATCCTGACAGGAGCCGCTCCGGCGTAGTCTGCTGGACCCATGGGGACACGACGGACGACGGCGTCATCTCACGGCCTGGTCCTGCTGGCCACGGCGGGCGCCCTGCTGGGCGGGTGCGGCCCGACGACGTCCGACGGCGGGGACGCCACGGGCGGCGGGAGCACGGCGACCTCGGCGGCCGGGGCGCCCACGACGGTCGCCACAGGCCTCGACGCGCCGTGGTCCGTGGTGCTGCTCGACGGGACGCCGCTGGTGAGCGAGCGCGACAGCGCCCGGATCCTCGAGCTGGCCGACGACGGGACGCCCCGCGAGGTCGGGGTGGTCGACGGCGTGGAGGCGGCCGGCGAGGGCGGTCTCCTCGGGCTGGCGCTGGACGACGACGGCCGACTGTACGTCTGCTCGACCGCCGCGGGCGGCAACCGTATCCAGCGCTATGACCTGGCGGGCGAACCAGGGGCGCTGAGCCTGGGGGAGCCGACGACGATCCTGGACGGGCTGCCGGCGGCGAGCGTCCACGACGGCGGACGCCTCGCCGTCGGGCCGGACGGGATGCTGTACGCCACGGTGGGGGACGCGGGGGTCCCGGACCGTGCGCAGGACCTCCGCTCGCTCGGCGGCAAGATCCTGCGGATGACGCCCGACGGCGAGGTCCCGGTCGACAACCCCTTCGACGGTTCGCTGGTGTACAGCTACGGGCACCGCAATGTACAAGGGCTGGCATGGGCCGACGACGGCACCCTGTTCGCCACCGAGTTCGGCCAGGACACGTGGGACGAGCTGAACGTGATCACGCCCGGTGCCAACTACGGCTGGCCGGAGGTGGAGGGCGCCGGGGACGCCGGCGCGGACGACGAGTTCGTCGACCCCGTGCAGCAGTGGCCGCCGTCGGAGGCCAGCCCGAGCGGGATGGCGCACCTGGACGGGAGGCTGTTCATCGCGAACCTGCGAGGCCAGGTGCTGCGCGCTGTGCCGGTGGACGACCCGTCCACCTCGACCGACCACTACGCCGGTGAGCACGGCCGTCTGCGCGACGCCGTGCCCGGACCCGACGGCCGCCTGTGGCTCGTCACCAGCAACACGGACGGACGCGGCTCACCGGGCCCGGAGGACGACCAGATCCTCTCCGTCGACGTGCGGCGCTGAGGCGTCTACCGTCGAGACATGTCGGAGTCGTCCACGCCGGGCCGCCCGCAGCCCGCGAAGCAGTTCCGCTCGAGCCGCGTCAGTCGCGCCGAGGACACGGTCATGCGGACGCTCGTCCGCCTGCACCTGGTACCGCGCACCTCGCTGCTGACGACGCGCGGCCGCAAGAGCGGCCGGCCCCGGACCAACCCGGCGACGGTCGTCACCGGCGGTGGTTCGCGGTGGCTCGTGTCGCCCTACGGCGTGGTGTCATGGGTGCACAACGCCAGGGCCGACGGCCGGGTGCTGCTGCACCGCCTGTTCGAGCGCCAGACGTACCTGGTCCGCGAGGTGCCGGCGCAGGACGCCGGGCCGATCCTCCGCGAGTACGTGCGGATCGCGCCGGCCACGCGGCCCTACTTCGCCGCCGGCACCGACGCGCCCGTGGAGGAGTTCGCCGCCGAGGCGGACCGGCACCCGGTCTTCGAGCTGCTCCCGGCCCGCCCGCGCCGCGGCTGAACCGGCCGTCTGAGGCCAGCCCCCGCCCTCGACGCTGACCATGGCGTCGGGGAGGCGGGCGATGGTCTCCAGCTTCCGACCGGGGTGAAGACGTCCTTGATGACGTCGACCTGGACGAGAGGCATGATGCGATTCCCTTCTCCTGTCCAGGTTCTGTCGCGGAGCCTCATCGGCCGCGCCGGCCTGGTCAGACGGCGCTGAGCGCCTCGTCGATCGCGCCGCCGAACGCGTCGAGGTCGCCAGGGTTGCGGGACGTGATGAGCCGCCACCCCTCGGCGTCGTCGACGCAGACGGCCTCGTCGCGCCACTCGGCGGCACCGGCGTTGCGGATGTCCGTTCGCAGGGACGGGTACGACGTGAGGGTCTTGCCGCCGAGGACGCCGGCCTCCACGAGCGCCCACGGCCCGTGGCAGATCGCCGCGACCGGGCGGCCCGACCCGGTGAACGACCGCACGATGCGCGACGTCGTCTCCTCCAGCCGTAGCGAGTCGGCGTTGAGGGTGCCGCCGGGGACGAGCAGGAGGTCGAAGCCGGCGGGGTCGACGTCGTCGAGCGTCACGTCGACGGGCACCGAGCGGCCCGGGTCCTTGTCGCCCACGAGAGTGGCGACGTCGTCGGTGGTCGTGGCGGCGAGGGTCACGACGGCACCGCGTTCGCGCAGGTGCTCGAGGGGGACGACGAGCTCGTCCTGCTCGACTCCGTAGTTCGTCACGATGGCCAGGACGGTGCGGCCGGTGAGATCGGTGTCTGCCATGGTCGTTCCTTCCGCGGGTGTCGGTCGGGTCGGCCACCGTAGGCACGCACGGCGATGGACGCACCCGGACAGGACGGCGTTCGGGGACCTGTGGACCGGGGCACCCGAGCGCGGCAGGATGGACGGACAGCCCCACGAGCGGAGGTCACGATGGGATCGCACAAGGACGGCACGAAGCGCGGCGGACCGCCGAGCCTGTTCAAGCTGGTGATGTTCGCGCTCGTCGTCGCGGCCGTCACCAAGGAGCTCCAGAAGGATCCTGCGGAGCGGGAGTGGCACGGCACGGTCGCCGGGTTCGTGCCCTACGAGTTCCGCATCCCCACCATCCAGCGCGTCAAGGAACGCGTGTGGGATCCGGAGGGGGAGCACTTCCTCAGCCCGCACGTGTTCGGCGTCGGCTGGACGGTGAACCTCGGGCGGGTCGTCACCGTCGTGCGCGAGAGGCTGGCCGCCTGACGGACGCCCGCGGCCACCGCGCCGCCGAGGGCGTCCGTCCGGGCCGTCGCTCAGCCGTGCCCGACCCGCTCGCCCTCGTGCTCGACGACGGTCACGTGGTCCGAGGACGTCGACGTCCAGGTGGTGGTCGGCGTGAACCCGCCGGCCGCGACGTCCTGCGCCGTCACCGTGTGCCGGGCGAACGTGCAGGTATAGCTCGCGTCGCCGCCCAGCCCGCGGTAGCGGCAGTTCTGCGCGGCCTCGGCCGGGTCGAGGTGGTCCAGGTTCCCGGTGGGCACCACCGTGGTCGTGGCGGCCGAGAGGTTGCGCACCGTGTACGTGTACCGCAGCGTGTCGCCGACGGCGTACGTCTCCTGCGGGTCGATCAGGCTGCCGCCGGTGACCTCGATCGCGCCCGGTTCGGCGTCCGGGGTGTTGAGCACCCAGGAGAAGCTGGGCTTCGCCCTGGTGTTCGTCAGCCACGACCTCGCGCTGGTCGCGCAGCTCGCGCACCGCGTGACGGTGATGTACGCGGGTCAGGTCGTCGAGCAGGCGCCCACGTCGGAGCTGCTCGCCGACCCGCGCCACGAGTACACCCGTGGCCTGCTCGGCGCTGTGCTGTCCATCGAGTCGCGGGCCGAACGGCTCCACCAGATCCCCGGGACGGTGCCCTCCCCGCGTGACTTCCCGACCGGCGACCGGTTCGCACCCCGCTCGTCGAACCCCTCGACCGGCAGCGGTCCGCGTCCGGTGCTCGAGCCGGTCGCCGACGAGCCGGACCATCTGGTTGCGGTCTCGCAGGACGAGCCGCTCGTCTCCGGAGGTGCCCGATGAATCCCCTCACCACGGCGGAGGCCGCCGGCGAGGCCCCCTCGTCGAGCTCGACGGCGTCCACGTCGTCTTCCGCTCCCGGACGGGCTCGCTCCTGCGCGCCCAGCGGGTGCACGCCGTCGACGACGTCAGCATCCAGGCCCACCGGGGACGCACCCTGGGGATCGTGGGCGAGTCCGGTTCCGGGAAGACCACGATGGCGAAGGTGCTGGTGGGGCTCCAGCCCGCGTCGTCGGGCACGGTGCGGTTCCGCGGCGAGGTCGTGCGGCGCTACACCCCGCGGATCCGGCGCCGGATCGGCCGGGTCGTGTCCGTGGTGTTCCAGGACCCGACGACGGCCCTGAACCCCCGCCTGCGGGTGGCCGACGCGCTGCGGGACCCGCTGGACGTGCACGGCGTCGGGACGTCCGCCTCGCGGAACGCCCGCGTCCGGGACCTGGTCCGCCTGGTCGGGCTGCCGGCCTCCGCCCTCGACGCCCTGCCAGGGCAGCTCTCCGGAGGGCAGCGGCAGCGGGTGGCCATCGCCCGTGCGCTCGCGCTGGAATCGGACGTCATCGTCGCCGACGAGCCGACGTCGGCGCTGGACGTGTCGGTGCGTGCGCAGATCCTCAACCTGCTCGCGGACCTCAAGGCCGAGCTGAACCTGGGGATGGTCTTCATCTCGCACGACATCCAGACCGTCCGCCACGTCTCGGACGACCTCGTCGTGATGCGCGGCGGACGGATCGTCGAGAGCGGTCCCGCGGAGCAGGTCCTGAACCGTCCCGCCGACGACTACACCCGCACCCTGCTGGCCGCCGCGCCCGCCCTGCTCTAGTCCGCCCACCACCACATCGGAGCACCACCGTGAACCACCACTTCCGCGGGATCGTCCCGCCCCTGCTGACGCCCCTCACCGAGGCGGGCGAGATCGACGTGCCCTCGCTGGAACGTCTGACGGAGCATCTCGTCGCCTCCGGCGTGCAGGCGGGGTGCACCGACGCGCACGGCGTCGTCGACCGGGCCGATCGGGGCGACCTGATCGCCCGCCGGGTGGTCGACGGCGCCGCGGCGGCGCTCGGCAGGGCCGTCGCCGGGATCGTCACGGTGTGGGACCCGCACGTGGTCGTCGTCGGAGGTGGCGTGGCCGGGGCGGGCCCGCGATGGTGGGAGGTCCTGCGCAGCACGGCGCGGGCGGAGCTCGTCGAGGTGCTGGCGGACGTCGAGATCCGACCGGCGGCGCTCGGTGCACGAGCGGCGCTGGTCGGTGCTGCGCACACGGCACGCCAGGCCCTCGCCACGAAGGAGGACGGATGACCGCCACGGGCACCGATGCCGTCGAGGCGATGCGAGGCGGTCTGACCGTCTCCTGCCAGGCGTACCCGGGCGAGCCGATGCGCGACCCGCGCACGACGGCGCAGGTCGCCCGGTCGGTCGTCGCCGGCGGTGCCGTGGCGCTGCGCATCCAGGGGATCGACGACCTGCGGGCCGTGGTCCCGGTGGTGGACGTGCCCGTGGTCGGACTGTGGAAGGACGGCGAGGAGGGCGTGCTCATCACGCCGACCGTCGACCATGCGCTCGCGGTGCTCGCCGCCGGTGCGGACGTCGTCGCCGTGGACGGCACCCGGCGTCCGCGACCTGACGGCCGGGACCTGGCGGCCACGATCGCTGCGATCCGAGCCGTGCACCCCGGCGCGGTGGTGATGGCGGACTGCGGTTCCGTGGACGACGCGGTGGCCGCGGAGCGGGCCGGCGCGGACCTGCTGGGCACCACGCTCGCGGGGTACACCGGCGAGCGTCCTCGCACGGACGGCCCGGATCTGGACCTCCTGGACGAGGTCCGTGAGCGCTGGCGCTCCCCGTGGTGGTCGAGGGCCGGGTGCACCACCCGGCCGCCGCGGCCGCCGCGCTGTCACGCGGCGCGCACGGGGTGTGCGTGGGGACCGCCATCACGCACCCGACGACGATCGCGTCGTGGTTCGCGGAGGCGGTGCGCGAGGCCGCCGGGCCGGTCCCGTAGCGGGCGCCGGTGCGCCGTCGCCTGGTCGACCGCGCTGCTGCAAACGTTTGTCGGCGTGACGCGACGTGGGCCGGTTGACCCCGTTGCGCGCCTATGACAACGTTTGCGAACGGCGACGGAGCAACCGGGAGGACGACGATGGAGCAGGCCTGGCGCTGGTTCGGACCGCGCGACCCGATCACGCTGGCGGACGTCCGTCAGACCGGGGCGACCGGCATCGTCACCGCGCTGCACGACGTCCCCAACGGCGAGGTCTGGACCGTCGAGGCGATCTCCGCCCGCCGGGAGCAGATCGAGGCCGCCGGCCTGCGCTGGTCCGTCGTCGAGAGCATCCCGGTGCACGACGACGTCAAGCGCCGCGCGCCCGGCTACGAGCGGTGGCTCGAGACGTACGCCCAGAGCGTGCGCAACGTCGCCGCGTGCGGCATCGACGTCGTCTGCTACAACTTCATGCCCGTCCTGGACTGGGTGCGCACCGACCTGGCGTATCCGCTGCCGGACGGCGCGCTGGCGCTGCGGTTCGACCAGGACGCCTTCGCGGCGTTCGACCTGTTCCTGCTGGAGCGCCCGGGAGCCGAGGCGGACTACACCGACGTGGAGGTCGAGCGTGCTCGTCGCCACCTCGACGCGATGACGCCGACGGCGGTCGACCGGCTGGTCGCCACGGTCTCGGCGGGCCTGCCGGGCTCGGAGGAGACGTGGACGCTCGACGGGCTGCGCGCCGAGCTCGCGGCCTACGCCGACGTGGACGACGACGCGCTCCGGTCCGCGCTGGTCGAGTTCCTGGAAGCGATCGTCCCGGTGGCCGAGGAGTGCGGGGTGCGCCTGGGTATCCATCCCGACGACCCGCCGCGGCCCGTGCTCGGCCTCCCGCGGATCATGTCGACGGCCGCGGACGCGCGCTGGCTGCTCGACGCCGTCCCGAACCCGACCAGCGGGCTGACCTTCTGCACCGGGTCCTTCGGGGTGCTGCCCGAGAACGACCTCGTCGCGATGGTCGGCGAGTTCGCCCCGCGCATCCACTTCGCCCACCTGCGCTCCACGCGCCGCGAGGCCGACCCGCGCACCTTCCACGAGGCCGCACACCTCGGGGGGGACGTCGACATGGTCGGAGTCGTCGACGCCCTCGTCCGCGAGGAGCTCCGCCGCGAGGAGCACGGCGGCGCCCCGATCCCGATGCGTCCGGACCACGGCCACCTGCTGCTGGCCGAGCAGGCCTCCGAGCGTGCGTCCGCCGTGCCCGGCTACTCGCTCGTCGGGCGGCTCAAGGGGCTGGCGGAGCTGCGCGGGGTCGAGCTCGCGGTGCGGCAGCGACGCTGAGCCCGTCGCCGTCGCCCGGGTCGCCGGGAGAACGGACCAACGGTTCCACGCCCGCGTAGCCGTCCACGGTCTCGGCCGGCCCGCTCGTGTCCCACACGCGGGCCGCGCACGCCGAACCGGTCCAGGGGGTCCACCCCGGGACGTGCGAGCGGACGAACGCCGACGCCGCGCCGTGCAGGTCGTCCGCCAGGCGCTGCGGAGGATCGTCCCCGGCGATCCTGCTCACCCCGGGCGCGTCGAGGACGTCGAAGAAGAACGGCACGTCGAGGCAGTGCAGCGCGATCCCGTACGTCGGCGACGCCCAGGCGAACCGGTACGCCCAGGTCGGCGCCGGCCCCTGCGCGCCGTCGCGCGCCCTCGCGACCTCCACCACCACGCGCCGGAACACCGTGTCCGTGACGAACCGGCCCAGGAGCCGGGCCGTGCCGCCGGCGCGCAGGGCGGTGTTCGCCGCGAGGTACGCACGCCGCTGCGACCGGGGGACCCGCAGGGCGGCCAGCACGAGGCTCGGCGGGACCCACCGGAGGGCTCTGCGTGCCCCGTCGAGCAGCATCGAGAACTCGTCGTCGGCCGTGCCGAGCACGAGCGGCTTGCCGGCGCCGACACCGTCGCGGAGGGACGAGACCGTGGGCCCGAGGACCAGCTCGCCGTCGACGACGGGCCCGAGGGCCGTGCCGTGTGTCAGCTGGTCGACGGCACCCGCGAGCGCCCCGGCCCTCGCAGGCCGGGCCGCGGACTCCTGGAGAGCGAGGACGCGGTCCTCGGGGACGCTCCGGAAGCCGTCGAGCGTCGGGGCGACCCCGGCCGCGTCCGCGAGGCGTCGCGCGACCTGACGGGCGCGGGGGACGGGCACCTCCGAGAGCGCGCCCGACATGCACCAGGCGGCACGGAAGAGGTGCTGTGCGGCGGGCATCCCGAGCAGGGTGAGCACCGCCCCGCCGCCGGCGGACTGCCCGGCGACCGTCACGCGGTCCGGGTCGCCCCCGAACGCGGCGACGTTCTCCTGGACCCACTCCAGGGCGAGGAGCCAGTCGCGCACGCCGCGGTTCGACGGAGCGTCCTCGATCCATCCGAAGCCGTCGAACCCGAGTCGGTACGAGAGCGTGACGGTCACGACGCCGTCGCGCGCGAACGCCGCGCCGTCGTACCAAGGGCTCGCCGGTGAGCCCGAGGTGTACCCACCGCCGTGCACGTAGACGAGCACGGGAAGCCGTGCGGAGACGTCGGGTGCGGGGGTGAAGACGTTGACGCCCAGTGTCGCGTCGCCCGGGACGGACGGCTCGGGGATCAGGGTGATGCCGCTGTCCCCGCGCTGCGGCGTCGGGCCGAACGCGGTGGCGTCGAGGACGCCGTCCCAGCGCGCGTGCGGCACGGGTGCGGCGAAGCGGAGCTCGCCCGTCGGTGGTTCGGCGTAGGGGATGCCGAGGAACGCCGCCGTCCGGGGAGCTCGG
The DNA here is from genome assembly GCF_056590155.1 of Isoptericola sp. GX10416. NCBI lineage: Bacteria > Bacillati > Actinomycetota > Actinomycetes > Micrococcales > Promicromonosporaceae > Isoptericola > Isoptericola sp. GX10416. The sequence continues at coordinate 10,572 of NZ_JBWPVO010000023.1, forward strand.
CCTCGCCACGCGCCTCGCACCCGGCCTGCCCGGGTGCGCACCTCGGGCGGGGGAGCCGGGCGCAGGGGTGCCTGCATCGACGCCACCTCCCTGACTCGGTCGTCACAGCGTGCGCCTCGTCCCCCGGCACCGCAACGGCGCGGGCGATGCCTGCCGGGCCAGGTTGCGCGAGGATGGCGATCGATGAGCCACGAGACCACGCCCGGGCGTCCGGGGAGGACGGAGCGGCGGGCGCGCGCCGCCGTCGCCGTCCTGTTCCTCACGAACGGTGCGTTGTTCGCCAACCTCCTGCCCCGGTACCCGGAGATCAAGGCCGCCCTGGACCTCAGCAACACCGTCTACGGGATGGCCGTCATCGCCTTCCCCGCCGGTGCGATCGTCTCCGGGTTCGCGACCGGTGCCGCGGTCCGCCGCTTCGGCTCGGCCCGGATCGCGGCGTTCGGCACGGTGCTGACCTCGGCCGGGGTGCTGTGCGCCGGGGCCGCGCCCGCGCTCGGGCTGTTCGTCGCCGCGCTGTTCGCCGCCGGGGCGTCGGACGCGTTCACCGACGTCGGGCAGAACGCGCACGGCCTGCGGGTCCAGCGCCGCTACGGCCGGTCGATCTTCAACTCGTTCCACGCCCTGTGGTCGGTCGGCAGCGTGGTGGGCGGGGCGATGTCCGCCGGTGCGATCGCCCTCGAGATCCCCCTGGACCTGCATCTCGCGATCTCCGGCGCGCTGTTCTCCGCGGTCGCGCTCGTCGCGATGCGGTACTGCCTGCCAGGTCGCGACGGCGACGAGCGCGCCGCGGCCGAGCGTGCGGTCGAGCAGCGCCGGGCCGTGGCGGACCCCTCGGGGCCCCCCGTGCCGCCGGTCCCTCGCGGTCGCACCCTGTTCCTGCTGGCCGCGTTCGTCGTCGTCGGCATCTCCGGCACCGTGGTCGAGGAGGCCACGAACTCCTGGGCGGCCGTCTACCTCTCGGGGTCGCTCGACGCGACGGGCGCCGTGGCGGCCACCGCGTTCATCGCCTTCATGGCGGCGGAATTCCTGGGACGGGCGACGGGGGACCGGTTCGTCGACCGCTTCGGCCAGCGGGCCGTGGCGCGTGCCGGGGGCGCGCTCGTCGCCGTCGCGATGGCCCTGGCGCTCGCCTTCCCGTCCGTCCCAAGCACGGTCGCGGGGTTCGCCGTCGCGGGCTTCGGCGTGGCCACGGTGATCCCCGCGGCGATGCACGCGGCCGACGAGCTGCCGGGCCTGCGTCCCGGCACGGGGCTGATGGCCGTCACCTGGCTGATGCGGTTCGGGTTCCTCCTGACGCCGCCGTTCGTCGGGCTCGTCTCCGATGCGAGCGACCTGCGGGTGGGGCTGCTGGTCATGCCCGTGGCCGGTGTCGCCATCCTGGTCGCCGGCGTCCTGCTGCAGGGGCGCCGGACGACGCCGAGGATCGACCTCTGACCGCGCTCGCAGGTCACCGGGCCGTGCGCACCACCATCTTGCCGACGTTCCCGCCGCGCATCATGTCCAGGAACGCCTGCGGAGCGTTCTCGATGCCGTCGACGACGGTCTCGTCGTAGACGATCTTGCCGTCGGAGAACCAGCCGGTCATCAGCTCGTTGAACTTCGGGGCGTGGTCCATGTAGCTCGGCAGCGTGAAGCCCTTCAGCATCAGGCTGCGGGTGACGATGTTGGCGAGGTTGTCCGGCCCCGGCGTGCGCTCGGTGTCGTTGTACTGCGAGATGGCGCCGCACAGCGCGACGCGGCCGCCGGTGTTGAGGCGGTCCAGGGCGGCCTCCAGGTGGTCGCCGCCCACGTTGTCGAAGAACAGGTCGACGCCGCCCGGGGTGACGTCGCGGAGCTGGCGGCGCACCGGGGCGTCCTTGTAGTTGAACGCGGCGTCGTAGCCGTACCTGTCGGTGAGCAGCTCGACCTTCTGCGCCGACCCTGCCGAACCGACGACGCGGTCGGCGCCGAGCAGGCGGGCGATCTGACCGGCGGCGGTCCCCACCGCGCCGGCCGCGCCGGAGACGAACACGGTGTCGCCCTCGCGCAGCTCCGCGACGGCGGTGAGCCCGACGTACGCGGTGAGCCCGGTCAGTCCGAAGATGCCGAGGTAGAGCGACAGCGGCGCCCCGGGGATCTCCGGCACCATCTGGAAACCGCGAGCGTCCTCCTGGACGACGTCACGCCAGCCGTACTGGTGCTGGACCACCGCACCGACCTCGACGTCGTCGGACGCCGACTCGACGACGCGGCCGACGGCGCCACCGGTCATGGTCTCGCCGACCTTGAAGGGCGGGACGTAGCTCTTGACGTCGTTCATGCGGCCGCGCATGTACGGGTCCACGGAGACGAACTCGTTGACCACGCGGACCTGGCCGGGCTCGAGGTCGCCGTAAGTGACCTGGACGGTGCGGAAGGTGTCCTCGGTGGGCCAGCCGGTGGGGCGGGCAGCGAGCTGGACCTGGGTGGACGTGACGTCGGACATGAAGTGAGACCTGCCTTGCTTCGGGTCGGGGTTCCCAACCTACGCGTTCGGACCCTGGACGCTCGTGGCGAGGGCCGTCGTGCCCGATATCGGGCAGATCCTGGACACTCGTGCGCCAGGAGCGCATGCTTGACCGGTGAACGACGCCGAGCTGGTCTCCCGCGTGGCCCTCACCACGGGCCTGAGCCCGTCCGAGGCCGCGCGCGTGATCGAGGACGTCCTCGCCTGGTACTCCGAACCGGTCGAGCACTACGTCCGGCGTCGCCACACGGCACTGCAGGCCGCCGGTCACCGCAACGCCGAGATCTACGCGCGCATCGCCGCCGAGCTGCGCGACCGCGTCGTGGCCGCGCCGGAGCTCACCGAGCGTCAGGTCCGCCGGATCGTCTACGGCTGAGGTCCCGGCCGTCCCTCGTCCACCCCTCACCCCCTGGAGCAGCACCCATGTGCGGAATCGTCGGCTACATCGGCCCCCAGCAGGCAGCGCCCGTCCTCGTCGAAGGGCTGACGCGCCTGGAGTACCGCGGCTACGACTCGGCCGGCATCGCCGTCCTCAACCCGCGCTCGAAGGCCAACCCGTCCCGCGTCGTCCGCGCGCAGGGCCGCGTGCGGGACCTCGAGGCCGCGCTGCCCGCGCGCCTCGCCGGCACCACCGGCATCGGCCATACCCGCTGGGCCACCCACGGCGAGCCCAGCGAGCGCAACGCCCACCCGCACACGTCGTTCGACGGCCGCGTCCACGTGGTCCACAACGGGATCATCGACAACTTCGCGACGCTGCGCAGCCGCCTGGCCGACGACGGCGTCGAGCTCACCTCCGACACCGACACCGAGGTGGTCGCCCACCTGGTGGCGCGCGAGCTCGCGACCGGCCTGAGCCTCGAGGACGCGGTGCGTGGCGCCGTCGGGCAGATCGTGGGCACCTACGCCCTCGCCGTGCTCGACGTCCAGACGCCCGAGCGCGTCGTGGTGGCGCGCAACGGCTCGCCGCTGCTGCTCGGCGTGGGCGACGGCGAGATGTTCGTCGCATCGGACCCGGCGGCGATCGTGCGGCACACCAGCCAGGTCGTGCTGCTGGACGACGGCGACTTCGCCACCGTCACCGCGGACGGCTTCCACAGCTTCACCGCCGGCGAGGAGCGGACGGCGCGTGCCGCCGTCACGATCGACCTCACCGTGGAGGAGCTGGAGCTCGGTGGGCACGACCACTTCATGCACAAGGAGATCCACGAGCAGCCGGAGTCGGTGGAGCGGATGCTCACCGGGCGCCTCGACGACCGCTTCGGCACCGCCAAGCTCGCCGGCCTCAACCTCGAGCCGCGGGACCTGCGCCGCTTCGAGCGCGTCAAGGTGCTGGGCTGCGGGTCCGCCTACTACGTCGGCCAGCTCGGGGCCTCGATGATCGAGGACCTGGCGCGCATCCCCGCCGACGCGGAGCCCGCCAGCGAGTTCCGCTACCGCAACCCCATCATCGAGCCGAGCACGCTCTACGTGGTGGTGAGCCAGTCCGGCGAGACGGCCGACACGCTCTTCGCCGTCCGCGAGGTGCAGCGCAAGGGCGGCACCGTCGTCGGCCTCGTCAACGCCGTGGGCTCGTCCATCGCGCGGGAGGTCGACGGCGGCATCTACCTGCACGCCGGACCCGAGGTCGCGGTGGCCTCCACCAAGGCGCTGACGCACATGTCGATCGGGTTCGCGCTGCTGGCGCTCACCCTCGGGCGCGTGCACGACCTGTCGTTCGCCGACGGCCGGCGCATCATCGCCGGGCTGCGGGCGATCCCCGGCCAGATCGCCGAGATCCTCGCCGGCGAGGAGTCGCTCGCCGCCGCGGCCAAGGAGCTCTCGACGGCGCCGAGCCTGTTCTTCGTCGGTCGCGTCCGGGGCTACCCGGTGGCGCGCGAGGGCGCCCAGAAGTTCAAGGAGATCACCTACCGGCACGCCGAGGCGTACCCGACGAGCGAGCTCAAGCACGGCCCCCTCGCTCTCATCAGCCCGGAGCTGCCCTCGGTCGCGATCATCCCGGACGACGACCTCGTCGAGCGGAACATCACCGCGGCCCAGGAGATCCGGGCGCGTGGCGGCGCTGTCGTCGCGATCACGCACCCGGGCGTCGAGCTCGGGAACGCGGCGACGGCGCGCATCGAGGTGCCGCGCAACGAGGTCGAGCTCGACCCGATCCTGCTGACCATCCCCACCCAGCTGCTCGGCTACCACGCGGCCGTGGCGCTGGGCGAGGACGTCGACCGGCCGCGCAACCTCGCGAAGTCCGTCACCGTGGAGTGACGCGACCCGTCACGCGGCGGGGGAGAACTCCCAGTGCCACGGCTCGTAGGGTCCCGCACCGCCCTGGCGTGCCCAGGCCGGGTTGGTCCACCCCGCCGCGGGGCCGTGCTCGGCGAGCCAGGCCCAGCGGTCGCCGGCGTACGACTCCGGGCAGATGTCGACCGCGAGGCCCCAGCCGTGGTTGGAGGTGCCCGGGGTGGCCGCGAGGCCGGGCTTCTGCCCCTTGAGCACCACCTGCTGGTCGTAGCTGCGGTAGCCGTCGGTGATGCACATCTGCTCGCCGAACTGCTCGGTGTACGCGTCGTTCAGCGCGGCGAGAGCGGTCGCGGCGTCGGCGCGCAGGAGCACGGCGCCGGCCCACGGCGCGCAGAGGTCGGCCGTGGAGAGGCGGCCGTTGCTGCCCTGCGGGTCGATGCTCGGGTCGCAGCCCGGCGGCGGGACCTGCTCGTCCGGCGCGGCCGGGGCGGGGTCGGCCGGCACGATCTCGATCGAGTCCCGGTCGACGCGGTCGCCGTCCCGGGACACCTTGGCCTCCCGGTCGACGACGATCGCGACGCCGGACCGGGCGGCCGTGCCGGACCTGGAGGCCGACCGGTCGGAGCGCTCGGCGACCGCCCGTTCGGCGGCGGCGAGGGCCGCGGGATCGAGGGTCGTGGTCCCGGTCCCCTCGGCGTTGGCCTCCTCCGGCAGGACGGCCGGGGCGACGACGGCGGACGCCGTGGCGAGCGCGAGGGCGAACCCGGCGCCGACCTTCCCGGGACGTGGTGCCAGTCGTGCCGCCGGTCGCGGGGTCGTGCGTGAAGCGCGGGAGGCGCGGGGCTGGGGCTCGGCGAAGTGCCGGCCACGGCGTGCGCGGGTGGAGCGGGTCATCGTCATCTCCTGGCGCCTTCGGGGTTAGCTGTCGGATTCGGGTCGGAGACTGACCCGGCCGCCGCGCGCTGCGCGGTCGGCTTCACCCCAAGGACGCCGTGGCGCCCGTCGTTGGTTCCCCCGCCCCGTGTCTGTTTCGGTCGACGACGCACGGTGACAGGGCTCGGCGCCCGTGCGACGTGCCTCGCGGCGTGGCGAGGCATGCAGAAACGTACCGCGCGGAGGCACCGATTGTCACGAACGCGTAACAGCATGTCCGGCGCTGGCATGATCGCGGGTGAGCCCGACGACGAAGGAGACCACGTGGCACCCTCCGAGACGACGACGGAACGTGCGGTCGGGGTGATGCTGCCCCGGGACCTGCCGGCCGGGGACGTCCTCGACTTCGCCCGGCGTGCCGACGCGCACGGCTTCGACGAGCTCTGGGTGGTCGAGGACCTCGGGTTCCGCGGGGGCACGGCGCAGGCGGCGGCGGTCCTCGCGGCGACCGAGCGGATCCGGGTGGGGGTCGGCGTCCTGCCCGCCGCAGCGCGGAACCCGGCGTTCACGGCGATGGAGGTCGCCACCCTGGGCCAGCTCTTCCCGGGCCGGGTCGACGTCGGCCTGGGGCACGGCATGCCGGGCTGGATGCGGTCCGCGGGGGCGTGGCCCAGCAGCCCGCTCACGCTGCTCGAGGAGCACCTGCGCGCTGTCCGCGCGCTGGTGCGGGGTGACGTCGTCGAGCTCGACGGGACCGCTCGCTACGTCGCGCTGGACGGCGTGCGGCTGGAACCCGCCGTCGTCCCCACGACGACCCCCCGCGTGCTGGCGGGCGTGCGGGGGCCGCGGTCCCTCGCGCTGGCCGGGCGGCAGGCGGACGGCACCGTCCTCGCGGAGCCGTGCGCCCCCGCGTACGTCCGGGCCGCGCTCGGCCACGTCGCCGCCGCGGGCCCGCACCGGGTCGTCACCTACGACGTCGCGGCGGTCGACGACGACGCGGCGCGTGCGCGGGACACGGCACGTCCCGGGCTGGAGTGGATCGGGGAGCCCGACTGGGACCCGCACGTCGCGCCGCTGCCGTTCGCCGAGGAGTTCCGGGCGCTGCGCCGCCGAGCGGGTTCGCGGGCAGAGTTCGTCCGGGACCTGCCGGACGAGTGGCTCGACGACCTCGCGCTGGCCGGGACGCCCGCGCAGGTGCAGGGCGGTGTCGCGGCCCGGTGGGACGCCGGGGCGTCCTGCGTGGTCATGATCCCCGTCGGCCCGGACCCGACGGCGGCTCTCGACGCGCTCGCACGGGTGCTCTGAGACCGGGCGTCGACGGGCCGGGGTCGCCTCAGCCCCGCCCCAGGACGCAGAAGTCGTTGCCCTCGATGTCCGCGAGGCAGACCCAGGGCACGTCGCCCTGGCCGACGTCGGCGTCCGTGGCGCCCAGCGACCGCAGCCGCTCCACCTCGGCGGCCTGGGAGTCGCCGGGGTACGGCAGCAGGTCCAGGTGCACGCGGGTCCAGGCGGTCTCCGCGGGCGTGCGGACCAGCTCCAGGTAGGGGCCGACGTCCTGGGGGGCGCGCAGCCGGGCGTGGTCGTCGGAGACCTCGTGGACCTTCCAGCCCGTCGCCTCGCCCCAGAACCGAGCCATGGCGCGCGGGTCGGCGCAGTGGACCACCACGGCGGCGATCGGGCCGGTGTCCTGGTAGAGCGGCCGCGGCTCCAGCACGCAGAACACGTTGCCCTCCGGGTCGGCGAGCACGGTCCACGGCACGTCGCCCTGGCCGATGTCCGCCGGCTGCGCCCCGAGGTCGCGCAACCGCGCGACGAGCTCCGCCTGGTGGGCCTGCGACGTCGTGGCGAGGTCGAGGTGCGCGCGGTACCGCACGGTCTCGGGGTCCGGGACCCGGACGACGTCGACGCAGACGGCGGAGGGGTCCGGCCAGTCGAAGCCCGGCGGCTCGACGTTGGCCACCCCGGGGCCCTCGCTGTCGAGGCTCCAGCCGAGCGCGTCGGCCCAGAACCGCCCGAGCGCCGCCTCGTCGCGGGCCTTGAAGTTCACCTGCACGAGCTGGAGTGCCATGGCGCCCGAGCCTACCCACGGAGGGCAGCGGTCGTCAGGGTGCGAGGCCCATCCGCGCCTGCCAGGATCGCGAAGAACGGGTGCCCGACGGCGCTGCACGCCGCGGCCGAGCAGGCGGGACGGCGGGAGCGAAGGAGAAGCATGAGTGCAGGAGCGAGCGGTGCGGCGACGTACGGCGTCCACTCCGAGGTGGGTCGGCTGCGCAAGGTCCTGGTGTGCTCGCCGGGGTTGGCGCACGAGCGGCTGACGCCGACGAACTCGGACGACCTGCTGTTCGACGACGTGATGTGGGTGGAGGCCGCCCAGCGTGACCACCAGGACTTCGTCGACGAGCTGACCGGCCGCGGCGTCGAGGTGGTCGAGCTCCACGACCTGCTCGCCCAGACCATGGCGCTGCCGGAGGCGCGGGCGTGGCTGCTGGACCGCAAGGTGGTGCCGAACCGCGTCGGGCTGGGCATGGTGGAGGGCACGCGCGCCTACCTCGACTCGCTGTCGCCGTCGGATCTGGCGCGGTCCCTGGTGGGCGGGCTGTCGACGACGGACCTGCCGGCGGACTACCGCACGGACTACGTCTCGCTCGCCCAGGAGGCGCCGGACGCCCGCGAGTACCTGCTGCCGCCGCTGCCGAACACCCTGTACACCCGCGACACCACGTGCTGGATCTACGGCGGGCTCACGCTGAACCCGCTGTACTGGCCGGCGCGCAAGGACGAGACGCTGCTGATGAAGGCGATCTACTCCTTCCACCCGGAGTACCGGGACGCGACGGTGTGGTGGGGCGACCCGGAGCAGGACTGGGGCCAGGCCACGCTCGAGGGCGGCGACGTGATGCCGGTGGGCTCCGGCGTCGTCCTGGTCGGCATGAGCGAGCGCACGTCGCGCCAGGCGATCAGCCAGCTCGCCAAGGCGTTGTTCGACGGCGGGGCGGCGGACCAGGTGGTCGTGGCCGGCATGCCGCGGCTCCGGGCGGCGATGCACCTGGACACGGTGTTCACGTTCGCCGACCGCGACCTGGTGACGGTGCACCCGACGATCGTCGACAACATCCGGCCCTACGTGCTGCGTCCGAGCGACCGCGCCCCGGGCGTGGAGGTCACGGACCATGGGGGCACACCGTTCGTGGACGTCGTGGCGCGCGCCATGGGGCTGGACCGGCTGCGCGTGGTCGAGACGGCGGGGGACGTGTACGCCTCGGAGCGTCAGCAGTGGGACTCGGGGAACAACGCGGTCGCCGTCGAGCCGGGGGTGGTCTTCACCTACGACCGCAACACCCTGACCAACGCGGAGCTGCGCCGTGCGGGCGTGGAGGTGATCACGATCGTCGGCGGGGAGCTGGGCCGCGGGCGCGGTGGCGGGCACTGCATGACGTGCCCGATCGTGCGCGACCCGGTCGCCTGAGCGCTCATTCGCGGTAGGCCGCCGCGAACTCGGCCGACGGCTCGATCGGCTGGATGACGTCGACGAGGACGCCGTCGGGCGCCTCCACGATCAGGTGGCGCTGCCCGAAGGGCTCGTCGCGCAGCGGCAGCACGGGCCGCAGACCGTGCTCGTCGACGAGTCGCCGGTGCTCCGCGTCGACGTCCTCGACCTCCAGGTTGAGCAGCAACCCCTGGACGGGCCGGCCGAACCCGGCGGGCACGGTGGGGTGATCGGCGTCGAGCAGGGCCAGCTCGAAGGTGCCGCGGCGCAGGCTCACGTACCAGTCGGCCTCGAACGTGGTCTCGAAGTCCAGGACGCGGCGGTAGAAGTCGGCGGCGGAGCTGACGTCCGCGGACATGATGACGGGGTAGAAGCTCGTGACGGACATGGCGCCTCCTCGAAGACATACACTGCGTACGTAAACCACTATACATACGCTGTGCATGTCAGGAGGACCCATGCCACGCGCCACCGCCGCAGCGGCCGCCGAGACGGCCCGCCGCCTCGTGGAGATCGCCGCCGACCTGTTCGCCGACCGGGGCTACGCCGCCGTCGCGCTGGACGACGTCGCCACCGCGGGCGGGGTGACGCGGGGGGCCGTCTATCACCACTACGGGAGCAAGGCCGGCCTGTTCCGGGCGGTGACCGCGCACCTGCAGCGAGAGGTCGCGGCGGCTCTCGTCGAAGCCGCAGAGGCCGCCGACGGCGGACCCGCGGACCGGCTGCGGGCCGGGAGCCACGCGTTCCTCGACGCGATCACCGCGCCGCGGATGGTGCGCATCCTGCTCGTGGAAGCGCCCGCCGTCGTCGGGTGGCAGGAGTGGCGGGCTCAGGACGCCGAGTCGTCGGCCGTCCACCTGCGGGAAGCCCTCGCCGAGGCGGGGGTGCCCGCGGCCCTGCTCGACGCGCTGACCGCCCAGCTCTCCGGCGCGATGAACGAGGCCGCGCTGTCGCTCGCCGAGCGCGACGGTGACGCGGGAGCGCGCGAGGCCGCGCACCGGGCGCTCGACGTCCTGCTCGACGCGGTGGCGCCGCCGCCCTGACGCGCGGGGGCGCGCAGCGATCGCACTGGCCTACCGCGGCATGGTGCTGTTCGGCCTCGAGGTCGCTGGCATGGACCCGGCCGAGGTGTACCTGCTGGCCGGGTTCCTCGAGGTCGCCCTGATCGCCGTGGCGCTCATGGCGCGCAATGCCGCCCTCGACGGCCGGCCCTACGGGGTGCTGCTGACGCTGACCTGGATCCTGTCGGGCACCTCCGGGCTGTTCGCTGCCCTGCACGAGGTCGCCGTCACGGCTCGACGCCCTACATGGTCGCGTTCCGGTTCGTGCCGCCCCTGGTCGCCGCGCTTGTGTGGCACCTGGCCCTGGTGGGTGAGCGCCACCTGGTCACCGGCGCGTGCACCGCTTCATCGTCAGCGCCGAACGGTGGCGCGACGCGCGCCGCGACGATGCCGGCAGCCGTGCGGATGCCCACCGTGTCCGCGCCGCCCACCGGCGCCAGCAGGCCGCGCGCGACCGCGCGCTGAAGCTGCTTGCCGTGGAGGAGTTCGACGTCCGCACGCGCGCCTGGGTCGATCGCTTCGAGGCCGCCGCCCGGCACGGAGAACGTCTCGACGCTCTCGGCGCATCGGCGGCCGCACGCCGTGGCACGCGCTGCGGGGGCCACGACATCGACCAGGCCCCGACGCCCACACCTGCGCCCACGACGGCCCCGGTCGCGTTGGGAGCCGGGGACGCACAGCCCACGGCCACGTCCACCCGCGTCGAGCGCCGTTGCGGCGCCCGACGTCGCCGTCCAGCAGTTCGCCCGCGACGAGCAGGCGGCCGTCATCCTCGAACTGCACCACCAAGGGCTGTCCGAGCGGGCCATCGCCGATCGCGTTCCCTGGTCGCGATCGACCGTCAACCGCATGCTGAAGAAGCACGGCACACGGCGGCCCGGCACGCAGGCGCCGAGCCTGCTCGAGGCCGTACATGCATGAACCCCTGGCGGGCGCCCCTGCGGGGCGACAAGGACCGCGCGGGCTGCGTCCGCACCCCGTGGGGCTGCGTTCCTGGCGCTGGGCCGCAGGCCACGGACTGGTCTGCCAAGATCGGGCCTACTAGTCTCACCGCGTGGAAGAGACCGAGTCCGCGTTCAACGCAGTACGGACCAACCCAAGGATGCCGCGCTCGATGGACGCGGGGTCGAGTGCCGTTCGCTTCCCCGCTCTGCGACAACCCCGTGCACGACTCGACCGTCTCCGCTCGCACCATCTCTCGATCGCCGCCGCATCATCAAGGCGGACGGACGACTCTGGACCGTCGACATGGTGATGCTCTCGATGCTCCAGAGGAGTTACGGCCTGGTCGACGGCCTGATCGATGCAGTCGACCGCTTCAATATCTACGTGGCGCCGCCACTCCTTCGCATGCAGATCGACACCCTGGTCCGGGCGCACTACATCGCGACCTGCGCGAACGGAGATGAGGTATGCCGGCGTCTCCTCGAGGGGGTCCAGTTCCGGAAGATGAGGGACGACGCAGGTAAGGCCCTCACCGACGCCCACCTGATGGAGCTGGCGAGCGAGACTCATGGATGGGCGAAGGAGGTATACCAGCGCACGTCTGGATGGGTGCATCTCTCGGAGGAGCACATTCGGGCAGGCTGGCTTCGGGCGGATCCCAACGAGCGCACGATGACCTTCCGTCTACCGGCGTCGGAAGAAGCGGTCCCAGAGTCGATGTGGCTGGAGATCCTTATGGCTATGACGCGCGCCACGGAAGAGCTCTTCGGATGGGCCGAATCGTGGACAGCCAACAAGGGCCTTCCTCCAGGTGTCGAGCGCACCCTCTGAGCGGCCCAGAACGACCGTGTCAGAGCCTCCTGCTGGACTTCTGGCGAACGGAGGTGACGTCATGGCGAAGTCGTCGAAGTCTGGGAAGCCCTCGCAGTCCGCTCTGTCCAAGGCGGGCAAGACGCTCGCGAGCGATTCCTCGAGCAAGCCGGCGAAGTCAAAGGCCGGCTCGACGCTCGGCAAGGGCTGAACCGGTGCGCGGGCGGTCGCCGCCCCCGCACCGTCCGTCGCGTGACGCGATCGTACGCAGCGGCCCTACAGGTGGCGGAACCGACCGATTTTGGGGCATCTTTAGTGGCTCGACCTTGGGTCTTGAAGCCCGAAGCCTAGGGGCAGCGTCTGGCCAGCGGCGCGCAGTAGACGCCGACTAGATGTACCCGACCGGCACCAACGTCGTGGGCGGGTACCACCTAGATACTGCGCCTGTCAGCCAAGAGTGCCGGAAGCGACACCGTCCTGGTCGACCTGCGGCCAGGAGGACCAGGCTGGCCCAGGGAACACACGCTCGAACTCGGCGTCAGGCCAATCGCCCGAGGCGATGAACGAGATGATGCGGGCCGTCTCGTGGTGCAGCCACCGTTGACCGTCGGCGATGTTCGCGAACAGGTTCTGGAACATTAGGAAGGGCCACGCCAGCACGGGAATCAGAGCCGCTTGGCCTCGATCTGGCGGCGGCGTGATGTACAGGTTCATCCAGCTTTCAAGCGGCCACTCCGCTGCCTCGGCCAGTTCCCGAGGCAGCGGCTTTGTCGGCTCAACGCAGATGAGGGTGTAGCGCTGGCTGGCTGAGCCGGTTCCGGGGACGGGTCGAGGTCCCCCAGGATGGAAGTTCTCACGCTCACCATCTGGAAGACCTCGACGTGCCTGAACTTACCTTCGCTGCCCCTGACCTTGCGACCTTCGCGCGCCTGGACGAGCTCGGTCTCGTCGTGGTCGGGCAACGGCTGGAGCCCGACCGGGCGACGCTGTGCTGCCGGGTCGTGGCGCGCGCCGATGATGCGTTCTGCCGCGGGTGCGGGGCCGAGGGCACGCCGCGGGGCACGGTGACCCGGTGGCTGGCGCATGAGCCGTTCGGGTGGCGGCCGACGACGCTGCTGATCAGGGTGCGCCGCTACCGCTGCGAGAGCTGCGGGCGGGTGTGGCGCCAAGACACGTCGAGGGCGGCCGAGCCGCGGGCGAAGCTCTCGCGGGCGGCGGTGCGCTGGGCCCTGGTGGGTCTGGTCACCCAGCA
>NZ_JBWPVO010000024.1:0-1422 GCF_056590155.1 Isoptericola sp. GX10416
CCCGCAATAGGTTGCCCGAGGCTGCCCTCCACCAGCAGGAGCCGCGAGACCGGCACGTTGAGGTAGCCGGCGATCACCTCGAGGTCGTCCAGGTCGAACGCGACGTCACCCGTGATCCGGCGCGACCAGAACATCTGGGACTTCCCGGTACGGCGCGCGAGCTCGCGGCCGCTCAGCCGACGCCGCGCCATCTCAGCGCGCACCTCCCCCGCCACGAGGTCTCTCAGGGATGCGGGCCTGGTTTCCATGTCTGCACTCATGCCCCACAAGGTACACCGTCACGCCCAGCGTTGCGCGCTAACTAGACAAGAGACGAACGACCCGGTTACGGTCGGGGTATGCATAAAGCTGAGAGTGACACCGACGCCGCGGCGCAGTCGCTGCGCGTGCTCGACGAGATCGCCGTGGAGATGTTCCGACAGGGCCGCTCGCAACGGTCCATCGCCCGTGAGCTCGGCGTCTCGCCGGCCTACGTCAGCCGCCGCTTCAACGGCGACGTCCCCATCGACCTGCCCGACACCTTCGCCCTGGCGTCCCTCCTCGGAGTCGACCTCGGACGCCTCCTCATCGCCGCGAGCGCCACCGAGACGCCCCCGCTGGCGCTCGCGGCTTCCACGCCGGCATGACCATCCGTCCCCCGAAGCCCGACATCCGCGTCGGTGAGCGCGTCGAGGTCGAGGTGTGCGCCTGGCAGGAGACCGAGAACGGTCGCCGCTGGATGCCCACCGGCGAGACGTTCGAGACCGTCGCCGGCGATGTCATCGGCTGGGACGGCTGGCTCGAGGGCGGTTCGTGGATCGTCGCCTTGCAGTCCGGGCAGGGGCACCCCGGCCGCGTCGCCTCGCAGCGTGTGCGCGTGCTCGACCGCGCCACCTACACCGAGCCGGACCTGTTCGAAGCGTGCTCGTGATGACGCGTCGACGTCGCGGGATCGACGAGCACCTCGCCGCCGTGCGCGAGCTCGACGGCCGTCTCGTCGACCACCCCACCCGCATCGTCTGGTGCTCGCACCACGACGCACCGACGCCGTGCCGCTCGTGCGCCGGCGACCACAAGGCCGGCGAGCACCACAGCCTGCCCGCGCTGCCGACATGCCCGGTCTGCGCACCCATCCCAGCCCAGCACACCACCTACGCAGACAGGAGCTCCCAGTGAGTGCAGACCGCCCGAGCACCTTCCACCCCGGCGACCGCGTGCGGACCCGCCACACCCTGACCCTCTCCCCCGAGGACCGCGGCCGCGCCGGCGTCGTCGCGTGGGTCCAGCCCGACCTCTCGCCCTCGCACCCAGTCGGCGTCGTCTACGACGACAGCGGCGAGGGACTCGTGTTCGCCGCGGCCGAGCTCGAGCACATCGTCGAGGAGGACCAGGCGCCCGACGTCGTCGAGGACCAGGCGCGCGACGAGGTCGACCTCGAGCTCG
>NZ_JBWPVO010000024.1:1432-15570 GCF_056590155.1 Isoptericola sp. GX10416
ACTCCTGGCGCTCGCGGCCGGCGCGGGCCTCATCACCGCCCCCGACCTCCCCGCGCCTCGCATGGAGGAAGTCGCGTTCGACTTCGAGACCGGCGCTCTGGTCCGCGTCCCCGCAGCGGCCCGCAGGGCCGCGCTGTGACCACCGCCCGCGAGCGCCGCGCCGTCGCCCTGTCCCTGGCCCTGTGCGTCGTCCTGGCGCTCGCTCTCGGCCTGGTGTCCACCCGCACCGCCCACGCCCCCACCCGCCCCGACCAGGAGGTCACCCGATGACGCACGCCACCCCGCCCGCACTCAGCTCGCCCGACCTGGCCGAGCACCTCCGACGGTTCGCCCACGACTCGACGCACGCCCTCGTCACGGCGCGCATCGAGGGCGGCGCGTCGGCGCTGAGCACCGCCGCGCGCCGCGTCCAGATGGACGCCTTGTTCGGTGCCGAGAGCCCCGTCGTCATCGCCTTCCTCGAGGAGATGGCCGCAGAGCTCGCAGAGGCCGCACGCCGCGGGGCCGACCTGTGATGCGCGCCGAGATCACCGTTGACGCCGGCGACCGCGGTCGTGTCACGACCTCCCAGGACATGGCATTCGACGAGCTGGGGTCCGTCTCGGATGCCGGCCTCGAGTTCCTCATCAGGTCCGTCGTGGACTCGATCTGCCGGGCCTACGACGTCGACCCGTGGGGCAGGCCGTGAGCGCCGCCGAGGAGCTGCGCCGCGTGCAGGACGCCGCGCTCACCGTCCCCGACCCAGCCCTCACGCCCGTCACCGTGGCCCAGCTCGACGCCGAGCCCACACCCATCTACGCCGCGGCGCTCGCGGCCCACGAGGCCCACCAGCTCGCACCGATCGCAGCCTGACCCAGCACCACCAGTCCCGGCCGGCGCAGGCCGCACGCTCGTCAAGGAGCACCGGGACACGCAGGACCGACCACCGCAACGACGCACCGGCCGGCCACGAGCACGCTCACTGCCTCCCGCGGACAACGACGTCCACGACACCGGGTAGCACGCCGTCAGACGGGCACGATTCACCATGTCCAGACGAGTGCAGACGTCTACCCGCACCGGGCTGGACTCTGAGCGTCACGGTTCGACGGGTACGGATGGAACAGCCGTCGACCCCCACCCAGGGGGAAGCACCACGACGCGCCTCGCCAGCCCATTGCACACCCCCGGTGTGCCGCTCCTCTGCCTCCCAGCCTGTCCCGGCTCCGACTGCGGTAGACGTGCGCCCTGACCCAGTCAGGGCGCACGTACCAACCCGCCGAGCCGCTCACCAACTGCGGTGCGCAACACCGCCCACCCCACGCCAGCACGGAAAGGAGCGCGACCCGATGACCCAGACCCTCACCCTCACCATCCCCCGCCGCCTGATCCTGTCCAGCAACGACCGCCACCACTACCACGACGCACGACGCCGAGTAGCAGACCTCCGGGCGCTCGCGGCCTACACCGCCCGCGCCCTCGAGCTACGACCCATGGACACCGCCACCGTCGACGTCGCCATCGCCTACCCCGACCGACGACGACGAGACACCCCGAACCTCTGGCCCACCGTCAAGCCCATCCTCGACGGACTGGTCACCGACTACGGCCTACTGCCCGACGACGACGACGAACACCTCCCCTCCCTCACGTTCCGGCGCTCGCGGCTCGACTGCCCGACCGGGCACGTCGTCGTCGAGCTGACGTTCCGCGAGGGCGACGGTGCCCGGTGACGACTGGGGTGGGCGGAAGGTTGCCGACGCCCGTACCCGGTGGGGTGCCCTCCTGCCCCTGCCGTGCTGGCTGGGGTGCGGGCGCCTGGTCGACGGCAGCACGCCGTGGGTCGTCGAGCACGACCCACCCCGGTGGGTCCAGCGCCGGGCCGGCGTCACCCGGATCCCCTCGAGCTCCGAGGTCGGCGTCTCGCACCGCTCGTGCTCGGACAAGTCGGGAGGCAAGACAGCAGCAGCGATCACGAACGCGCGCCGTCGCTCCGCTTCGCCCCGCCGCCTCGAGGAGCGTCCGCTACGCTGGTAGTCGAACGCCCGTTCGACCGCTGCACCGGTCGCGCGGGCGCTCGTCTTTGAGTCTCGACGGCAGCCCACGCATGAGCGCCCCTGCCGATGTGTGTGTGGAGCGCGCCCGCCGATCGAACGCCCGTTCGGGTTCCAGGGCAGGATGACGCCGTGGCCACACCCCGCTTCGCCTCCCGTGTACCGCGAGGCACCGACATCGCCGCCGCGCACACCGGCGCCCGGATGCTCGGCCTGCCCCTGACGCCGCAGGGTGAGCGCATCGCCTCCCAGCTCGAGGCCCGCAGGCGCGGCCGGCCCGACGAGGCGCTCTACCAGGAGCACGTCTTCCAGATCCCGCGCCGCGGCACCAAGACGACGTCGATCTTCGCGACCATGCTCGGCCGGTGCCAGACCCGGCCGGGGCACCGCGTCGTGCTGACCGCCCAGTCCGGCAACATCGCCTCGCAGATCATCCGCGAGCACGCGCAGCTCCTCCTGGCCCGCGGGCACGCCGTCGAGTCCCGCCGCCGGCACAAGCGCCCCGGCCGGATCGTGTACTACGCCAACGGTGGACGTGAGCGCCTCGAGTGGCCGGCGACCGACGCCGCCGGGAACTACGTCGACGTGTCCTCCGACGACTTCGACGACATGGACGACGCCGAGCGTGAGGGCATCCGGATGGGCTCGCAGATGTGGTGCGTGCCGCCCGACGCCGGCGCCGTGCGCTCCCGCGCGTCCGACGACATCTGGATCGACGAGGCCGGCGAGCTCGAGGGCGCCAAGGGTCACGACCTCCTCACCGGCGTGCTGCCCCTGATGGACACTCGCGGGCCGCTCTCGCAGCTCATCGTGTCCGGCACGCCGGGACGCTCCCGGGACGGCATGTTCTGGGACCTGCTCGACGAGGCCCGCGCCGGCGGACCCATGGCGTCCGCGATCCTCGACTACTCGGCGCCCGACAGCTCGGCCGACATCGCCCGCTTGCCCGACGTGCTCGCGGACCGCGGCGAGTTCCGCAAGCTGATCCGTCGGGTCCACCCCGGGATCTCCGCCGGCCTCACCACGGTGCAGACCATGGAGAAGCGCCTCTACCGGCTGGGTGACGTGAAGTTCGCTCGCGAGTACCTGTGCATCTGGCCGCTCGACTCCAACAGCGCCGCCGTCGACATGGAGGCATGGCGCAACGCCGCCGGCCTCGAACAGCCACTCCCCGACCGATTCGGCCTCGCCTACGACGTGTCCCCGGACGGCAGCACCGCGGCGCTCGCCGCCGCGTGGCGCGACGAGGCCGGCGTCGGGCACGTCGCGATCCTCGACTACCGCATGGGCGTCTCGTGGCTCGCCCCGACCGCGCACAAGGTGGCGCGCAAGTACCGGGTGCCGATCCGGTACGACGCCATCGGTGCGAACCACGGGCCGGCCGGCGACATCACCCGCCGGCGCGGCGTGACCCTCGCACCCGGTCGCGTCGCGGACGCTGCGGCCGCTGCGCAGCTCCTCGTGTCGAACCTCGCGGACGGTCTCCTCGAGCACTCCGACCAGGGATCGCTGACGTCCGCGGCCGAGGGCGCATCGTGGCGCAACTTCGAGGGCGGGCGCGTCTTCGGCCGGCGCGCGTCCGACGTCGACGTCTGCCCCATCGTGGCCGGATCTCTGGCGCTGTACCAGTTCGACCAGATGCCCGCCCGCGAGCGTCTGCGCGTGCTCACCACCGCGTCGTGACACGGCTACCGCAAGCGTGAACCGTCGACCGGGACGTCTGCCGGCCACGGTTTCGGTTACCCGCATGTCGGGTTTCGGGTGTCCGCATCCTGAGCCATGATGTGCCCGTGGCATGGGACCCGTTCAAGCGCGTGATGCAGCTCCTCGAGGTGGGCACCGCGAACGGGCGACCCTCCGGCACGCCGCACGCCATCGCCTCGCCCTGGTCGACGTCGCAGCTCTCCCAGGTCGTCTGGGCCGAGGTGTTCGAGGGCGCAGAGTTCGCACCCGTGATGCGCTCCGAGGCCGTGCGGGTGCCGGCCATCATCAAGGGCCGCGGCCTGATCGCCGGCACCCTGGCCCGCCAGCCACTCGCCCTGTGGGACGACGACGTCGAGCTCGACGACAAGCCCGCGTGGATGACCCGCAGCGACTCCGACCAGTCGCCCTACCAGCGCATGCTCTGGACCCTCGATGACCTGATCTTCGGTGGGACGTCGCTGTGGACCGTGGACCGTGACGACGACGACCAGATCACCGACGCCATCCGCGTCCCGCCCGAGTGGTGGGAGGTGACCCCGGACCTCGAGGTGCTCGTCTACGGACAGCCCGTGATCGACGGCACCGTCATCTTGTTCGAGGGGCCACAGGACGGACTCCTCGACATCGCCGCGGACGACATCCGCGCGTCGCGCGCCATGGGCCGCGCCTGGTCGTCCCGCGTCACCTCGCCCGTCCCGCTCGTCGAGCTGCACCAGACCGACGACGTCGAGCAGACCGACGAGGAGATCCAGGGACTCCTCAACTCGTGGGAGTCCGCCCGCCGGTCCGGCAACGCGACCGGCTGGACGCCGCACAACCTCCAAGTCAACGTCCACGGCGAGACGTCCACCGACCTGTACATCCAGGGCCGCAACGCCGCCCGCCTCGACTTCGCGAACTACCTCAACCTGCCCGCGACGATCCTCGAGGGATCGACCGCGACGGCGTCGCTGACGTACTCCACCCGCGAGGACAGCCGCAACGAGCTCCTCGACTACTCGCTCTACTACTGGGCAGCGCCCATCGAGGCCCGCCTCTCCCTCGACGACGTCGTGCCGGCCGGCCAGCGCGTCGCGTTCGACGTGTCGTGGCTCACCGAGCCGACCGCCCCGCCCACATCACCACCGCAGGAGGACTGACCCGTGACCGAGCCCACCCCCGCCGCCGAGGCACCCAAGCCCAAGCCGCCGGCCCGCCTCGAGTACAAGCGCCCCAAGCGCCGCGACGGCAAGCAGTCCGCCGTCACCGCGACCGTCTCCAAGACCGGCAAGGTGCAGCGCACCGTCAAGCGCGCCGACGGCACCACGATCAAGCTCGGGGAGGTCTGACCCGTGACCGGCATCCGAGCCGCCGGCGAGCTCCTCACAGCGAGCGCCGATGACCGGACCCTGTCCTACCTCCTGCTGCCGTACGGCGAGCAGGGCCGGACGAACAAGGGCCGCGTGATCGCGTCCGCCGGCACCCTGACGCTGCCTGATCGGCTCGTGGCGAACCTCGAGCACGACGAGAAGCGGCCGGTGGCGTGGTCGACGTCGCTCGAGGAGACCGAGCGTGGCCTCGAGGCGACGTTCGCCGTCGCTGAGACGACGGCCGGGAACGACCTGATCGCTGAGGCCGCGGCCGGTCTGCGGACCGGCGTGTCCGTCGAGATCGACCCCGTGGTCATCCGCAACGGCAAGCTCGTCGCCGGCACGCTGACCGGCGCCGGGTTCGTCACCAAGCCCGCGTTCCCGTCCGCGCGGCTCGTGGCCGAGGACGCCGGCGAGCTCGAGGACCAGGACGACGAGGACGACGACGAGGACCAGGACGACGCCGACGAGAACGCCGGCGCCGACGACACCACCCCGCCCGCGGGCAACCACCACGAGGAGAACACCGTGCCCCCCAGTGCTCGTGCCGCCGCCGGCGGCCTCGCCGCCCGCAAGGCCGGCGGCAACGACAAGATGACCGCCTCCCAGTTCTTCGACAAGCTCTCCGCCGCGCACGCCTCCGGCGGCGTCGCTGCGCTGCGCGCGGCGCTCGCGGACATCGTGCCGGCGAACACGCTCGGCCTCGAGGTCCCGGCCTACGTGGGCGAGCTGTGGTCCGGCCGCGCCTACCAGCGTCGGATCGTGCCGCTCCTGAACCACGCGAACCTCACGAGCTACGAGGTGCGCGGGTGGCGGTGGGTCACCAAGCCCGCCGTGGCGCCGTACTCCGGCAGCAAGGCCGAGGTGCCGTCGAACACCGTCTCGACCGAGGCCGTGATCCTGCCGGCCCAGCGTCTCGCCGGCGCGCACGACATCGATCGGAAGTACCGCGACTTCAACGACGCTGAGTTCTTCGCCGCGTACAACCGCGCGATGACCGAGAGCTACGCCGAGCAGTCCGACGCCGAGGTGCTCGGCGCGCTCCTCGCGGACGCGACTGCGGTCACCGCCGGCGCCGTGCCGGCCGGCGTCGCTCCCGGCCTGGTGTCCGTCGTCGACGGCGCGCTCGCCGTGCTCTCCGCCACCCGCGCGACCCCCACGTTCGCGCTCGTCGCGAACGACATGTGGCGCGAGATCATGTTCACCCCGCACGAGTCCGCGCTCGAGTACCTCAACGCGTCCATGGGGCTCGAGGAGGGCACCCTGTCCGGGTTCCGCATCATGCCCGAGCCGTCCCTCGCGGCCGGGCAGGTGCTCGTCGGCACCAAGAGCGCCGCGACCGTGCACGAGCTCGGCACCGTCCCCATCCGCGTCGAGGCCGAGAACATCGCCAACGGTGGCATCGACGTGGGCGTGTTCGGCTACCTCGCCACGAACATCCACTCCGAGGCCGGCCTCGCGCTCGTCACGCCCGCGGCCTGAGCATGAGCGAGTCGACGCCCTGGGAGGTCCAGCCCTACGACGGCTGGGCCTCCCTCGACGACGCCCGCGCCCAGTGGACGGACGCCGAGCAGATGGAAGACGACGAGCTCGAGCAGTACCTCGCGTCCGCCTACGAGCAGTGCGCCGACTTCGCGCCGCCGCTCGCCGCCGGGCAGACCGTGATCCCGCAACGACTCATCCAGGCCCAGATCATGCAGGCGCGCGCGATCTGGCGATCGATCACCGCCGGCGACGGCGACGCCCTCGGTCCCGAGGGATTCTCCGTGACCGTCTTCCCGATGGACTGGACCGTGAAGAACCTCCTGCGGCCCAAGCGAGGGGGCGTGAGGGTCGGATGAGCGCCCGCACCGAGATCGTCGACGTCCTGACCGCGGCCCTGCCGAGCACCTGGACCGTGCTGGCCCACGCCCGCGAGCTCAACAACGTCCGCAAGCCCACCGTCATGGTCGAGACGACCACGATCCAGTACGGCGTCTCCGCCGGCGTCTGGGGTGCCGTCGCGTCGGTCTACGTCGTCGCCCCGTTCGAGGACCCCGGCAAGGCCGAGGACTTCCTCGAGGACGGCGTCCTGACCGTGCTCAAGGCGCTCGCGGCCCTGTCGTCGACGATGCAGTCCGCGGACCGCGTCGAGCTGGGGGACAACCGGCAGCGCGCGTTCCGCGTCAACATCACGTACGCCCAGAAGAAGGAGTAGACCCATGGTCGAGATCGCAGTGAAGCCGCTCGTGATGAAGGACGTCACCCTCATCATCGACACGGACGGGGACGACTACAAGAAGCACGTCGACGGCGTGACGTTCACGCCGTCGTCCAGCGTGAACACCTGGACGGGCCTGGGGTCGAACACGCACACCGACTCCGCTACCGCGACGTGGACGCTGGACCTGTCCTACGTGCAGGACTGGGAGACGCCCGACAGCCTCTGCCAGTTCCTCCTGGCGAACGAGGGCGCGACGCTCGCCGTCGAGTTCAAGCCTCGCAGCGGGTCGGGCCCGTCGTTCACCTCCGAGGTGACGATCACCCCGGGCGCCATCGGCGGCACCGTGAACGCGTTCGCCACGACCACGACGACGCTCGGCTCGACCAAGCCCGTCCTGGTCCCGGCCGTCCCCTGACCGTGGCGACGCGCGTCACCGTCACCGGCGCTCGCCAGGTGGGGACCGCGGCGCGGCTCCTGCGCGGCGTCGACCAGGACGTGCGCCGCCAGGTCACCACCGAGCTTCGGCGCGTCCTGCCGACCGTGTGGGCACGAGAGGTCGACGACCGTCTCGCCACCCGGCAGGACCGCGCCGTGCTCGGCGGGGCCAAGGTCCGCATGGGATCGACGCCCAAGCTCGTCGCCGCGACCAGCTCGCCGCGCAACGGCGCCCGCATCTGGCGTCAGGTCGAGTTCGGGGACGGCAACAAGACGTTCGTCGAGTACACCGGGCAGGTGTTCCGCAACCGCGGCGTGAAGATGCGACGCCGCACCCAGGAGCAGCTCCCTGACCGCGCCCCGGCAGGACGCGCGCTCTACCAGGCCGTGCGCGCCACCGGGCCGCGCATCTACGCCCTGTGGACCCAGACCGTCATCCGGACCGTGTTCGACGCCCTGAGAGGAGGCACCGCCGGTGGCTGACCAGTTCGAGTTCGGGATCAAGCTGGACGCCGACACCACCCAGGCCAAGGACATGGCCGAGGTGCTCGACGACGTCAACAGCGCCCTGACCGACGTAGGCGACGCCGACCTGTCCGGCACCGACGACGAGCTCAGCACCGCCAGCAAGGAGGCCGGCGACCTCGAGACCAAGCTCAAGGACGCGTTCGACGCCGGCGACAAGGGCGCCAAGAACGCACGTCTCAGCTCGAGCGACTACAACGGCATCCTGCGCGAGACGAAGCGTTACGCCGCCGACACCGGAAAGAGCCTCGAGGACGCCTTCGACGACATCAAGCGGGCCGCGGCCGACGCCGGAATCGAGCTCGAGGACCGCACCCTCGACGCGATGGTCCGCATGGGTGAGAAGGGACCGACCGAGCTCGACAAGGTCAAGGCCGCGCTCAAGGGCATTGCCGACGAGTCCGAGACCACGGCAGCCGCCGTCGACGACTCCGCGGCCGCGCTCAAGGAGTCCTTCGAGGACAACGAGATCACCCCGGGCGACATCTTCAAGGAGAGCCTGCGCGCCGAGCTCGTGGCGAACATGTCCGAGACCGGCGCCGAGGTCATCCGCGGCTTCAAGGACGGGTTCGACTCCGAAGACCTCTCGACCATCGTCGACGGCGTCACCGACACCATGGTCGCCATCGGCACCCTGGGAGGCCCCGCCGGCGTCGCCGCGGGCCTCGCCGGCGGCGCCCTCGTGCAGATGTTCGCCGGCCCGGCCATCGAGGAATCCGAGAAGGCCGCAGCACGCTTCGAGGAGATCTACTCGACCGCGTTCGACATCATCGTCGAGAACGGCGCCGAGATGGGCCGCGAGCTCGCCATCCAGGCCGGCACCGACGCCATCGTGCGCGACACCGAGCAGTTCGCGGAAGCGCAGCAGATCGCCGCCGGGACCGGCGCGGACCTCGCCGTCGTGCTCCGCGCCCTCGCCGGCGACGAGGACGCCCTCGCCCTGGCGAGGGCAGACGGCACCGCCACCCTGAAGACCTTCAACGACGAGCTCGACAACATGAGCCTCGCGTCGGACGGCGTCTCCGGCTACCTCGTGAACCAGACCCAGAACATCCGCGAGCTCACGTCCGCGAACGGCACCACCACCGACAGCCTCGCCAAGCTCGAGGACCGCTACGGCACCGCGACCGAGGCCGTGCAGGCCGCGACCGACGCCGCCCAAGCCAAGGCCGACGTCGACGCCTACGCCACCGAGAAGGCGATCGCCAACGCCACCGCCACGGCCGAGCAGACCGGCAAGGTCCAAGACCTCACGGTGACCATCGACGGCGCCAGCGAGGCAATCCGCGTGATGCCTGACGGCAAGATCGTCAAGGTCACCGACGACGGCACCGTCAAGCTCACCCAGAAGGAGATCGAGTCGATCACCGGCACCGACGTGCCGATCACCGCCTACGCCGACACCGACAGCATCGACCGCGCCCGCCGCGACCTCGCGAACCGCGTCGGCACGATCACCGTGCCCGTCACCGCGGCCGCGTTCTCCGGCGCTCGAGCAGGGAAGTTCTACGGATGACGACCCAACTCGCCCCCGCCGACTTCCCCGGGTCGACCATCACGCCGACCCTCGTCATGAACTACGCCGAGCAGCGCCCCACCGGCGTCGTCGCACACCAGACCATCACCGGCGGCGTGCCCGTCATCGTGCGCCGCGCCGACCAGCAGCCACCGACCGGCACCTTCGAGTTCCTGTGCAGCACCGCGACGCTCGCGGACGCCGTCGCGGACCTCTGCGACGGATCCACCGACGTCATCCTCACCGGCGACGACGTCCCCGGCGCCCCGTTCACCTTCGCGCCCGTCGACGCCGCCGCCGTCACCGTCAACCAGCCGTACACCTCCTGGACCGTGCGCGTCCCGTACGTGAGGCTCACGTGAGCGCCATCGAGTACCTCGCCGGCGTCGACTTCCTCGTCGTCGGCACCGGCACGACGTCGTCGCCCCTCATCGACATGACGGTCACCCTCGACACCTCGTGGGAACCGTACGGACAGACCAACCTCACGCTCCCGCTCGACGAGGCGCTCGCGGCCCTGATCGAGCCGTCCGGGTCGCCGGATTACGTCGTGGCTCAGGTGTGGATGGTGCGGGACCTGGGCCTGCCCACCGAGCAGCAGGAGACGCCTGAGCTCGTGGTCCGCGGCGTCACGAAGGACCGCAAGGCGGGCACCATGTCGGTGCAGTGCGCGACGCTCGAGGCGCCGGCGGCATCGTTCGTCTGGCACGAGTCGACGCCGTACGTGTTCCCTGCCGGGTACGACCTCGTGACCCTCGTCAACAACGTGCTGACCGCGTCCGGCGTCGGTGGCCTCGACCCTGCCAGCCCGCCGACGTCGACGACGATTCCCGAAGAAGTGCAGTGGGAGGCCGGCGTTGACGCCATGAGCTTCCTCAAGCCGCTCGTCGACCTCGCCGGCCGCAAGATCATCTGCGACGACCGCCGCCGGTGGCTCCTGATCCCCATGGGGTACGCCGTGACCGAGGGACCGACCGACCCGCGGGTCTACCCGGCGTCTGACATCGTCGAGCTCGAGACGCGCAACTCGGCTGGGTCGAGCCCGTTCGCCACCGACGTCCTGGTCATCTACCGCTGGACGGACGACGCCGGCACCAGTTTCGAGCAGATCGACGTGTCGATGCCCTCCGGTGCCGGCCAGCCGGTCTGGCACGTCGAGCGCGTCGCGGGCCGCTACCCGGGGCCGGGAGGCGCGGACGCCCTGCGCTCGCGCCTCGCCCGGTGGCGGGACGAACGCGCCTTCCGCATGGCGTGGGACCTCGAGCTACGCCCCGGTATCACCGCCGTCGTGCAGGAGGCTGACGGGACCCTCGCGGCCGGCAAGGTCCAGTCGGTCACGTTCCGCGGCGACGGAACGATGGACGTCGTCGCGCCCGTCTCCGGTATCACATTCGACGACGCCGGCACGCTCACCTTTGATGAATCGTCGCCCATCACATTTGACGACGCAAATGACCTGCTATTCATCTGAGAAAGGGGTGAATTATGAATGTATTAGGCGGCATTCCCGCGCTCGAGGGTTCCGACCCCATCGAGTCGACGCCTGACTACACGGTCGCGCTGCGCGACGCCCTCCTGTCGTTCGGCGTCTGGCAGGACTACACGCCCACGTTCGGGTCCGTGACGCTCGGCAACGCGACGGTCAAGGGCCGCATGATGCGGCTGGGCAACACGGTCAAGCTGCGCGGCTCGCTCGTCTTCGGCTCGACGACCGCCATCGTCGGTTCCGGGTTCCGCGTCTACCTGCCCGTGGCGGCATCGACCGCCGCCGGCGACGCGCTCGGACAGCCGATGGGCGACGTGTTCGCCGTCGACGCCTCGACCGGCACGAGCTCGCGCACGCTCGGCAAGCTCCTCCTGGCGAGCCTGCCTACCGAGACGTTCATGGTCCTCAACGGTCCCGGCGCCGACGCCGGTTCCATCACCGCTACGACGCCGTGGGCCTGGGGCACCGGCGACGAGATCCGCTGGTCGGTCGACTACGAGGCCGCAGCATGACCCAAGGAGAAGGATGACCACCGTCCAGCAGCAGGCAAGCAGCCGCGACCTCGACAGGTTCCTCGCGTGGGCTGACGCCTACGGGTTCCGGGTGGCCGAGCACCCCGACTACGGCGGCGTGACGCCTGGCGCGCACGCCGCGGACGGCTTCCACCCCAAGGGACTCGCCGCCGACCTCAACTGGGGTGCGCCGGGCACGAGCTCGGCCGAGCGGGAGGCGTTCCTCTACGCCATCCGCGTCGCCCAGTCGATCGGCCTGGGGTGCATCTACGCGCGCGACGGCCGCGGCGGCTCGGCGGGGCGGCACACCACGCACCTGCACGTCGACTGTTCGACGTCGACGAACTTCGGTGCCGGCTACTCCCGCACGCCCCGGGGTGACCGCAAGGTGCAGCGGTTGCAGCACGCCGTGCACCTCCCCATGAAGGCCCGCGACAACCTGTGGGGCGACGACACCGACGCCCGCCTCGAGGCCGTGCGCGCCGCGTCCCGGCTCAAGGGCCGCAAGTTCCCTCGAGGTGTCACCGCGGCTCAGCTCGCCGTTGGCGTCACCCGGGACGGGAAGTGGGGCGACCGGTCCCGGGCCGGCCACGACCAGACCGTGCACAACATCCAGGGCGTTCTGGACGTGAAGCAGGACGGCATCTGGGGACCGGCCACCGAGCGCGCCTACCTCACCATGCGGAAGGATCGGAAGCTGTGACCATCTGGGAGAAGATCAACCCGCCCGCCCGCGTGCGCCGGTGGGCCTACGGCGTCACCGCCGCGGGCCTCACCGTCGCCGGCGTCTACGGCGTGCTCGACGGCGAGCAGATCGCAGCGTGGGGACTCCTCGCGGCCGCGGCGCTCGGCCTCGCCGCCGGCAACACGTCCACCGCCGGCGGCGATGGACGCTGAGTTCTGGTCGACGCTCCTCTCGGAAGCCATCCGAGGCGCTGCCGCCGTCACCGTAGCCGCCGTCACCGTGGGCATCCCCGCGTGGCGGCGGCTCGGCCGCATCAAGGTAGCCGCCGAGCAGGCCAGCGAGCAGGTCAAGAACGACCACGGCACCAACTTTCGAGACGACTTCGACGGCCTGCACACCGACGTGCTGGCCCTGCACGGCTACGCCGACGAGAACCGCGCCGCGGCCGCGGCAGCGGCCCGCGACGCAGCGGCAGCCGTGCAGGCAGCCGGCGCCGTCGCCGTCGAGCTGCGCCGCCTGTCCGACGTCGTCGAGCGGATGGACGGACGCCGCCCCCGACGCCGTCGCTGGTCGCTGACCTCAGCCCGCGGCCTGTAGGCCGAGCGCCGGCCCGCCCGCCGTCGCGACAGCCTCCACCACCCGCCGGCGGGTCGCCGCGTCCACGAGCACGTAGACCTGAGTCGTCGCCGCGCTCGCGTGCCCCAAGAGCTGCTGCACCGCGAACATGTCGCCCGTCGCCGCGTACGCCACCGACGCGAACCGGTGCCGCAGCGCGTGCATGCTCACCCCCTCCGGCAACAACCGGCTGATCGACACCCCGACCGTGTTCGGTGCAAGGTGCCCGTCCGTCTTGCCCGGGAACAGGTAGCCGGGCCCCGCGAGCCGCAGCTCACGCGCGATGTCCCCCGGCAGCGGCACCACGCGATCCTTCGAGCCCTTCCCGTGCGCGATGAGCGACCAGTCCCCGCCGTCCTCCCGCATGTCCCGCTGAGGATGCACCTGAGCCACCTCCGCGCGCCGTAGACCGCACTCCGCGGCCAGACGCAGCATCATCCGCTCACGGGCGCTCGCGGCCCTCAGGGCGGACGCGTAGGCGTGCTCCGGCGCCGGGTGCGGTGCGGGCGGTTGCTTGCGGGCAGCGGGCAGCGCGTCGCCCGGGTTCGTGGTGACGTGGCCAGCGATGACCGCCCACCGGTACGCGGCCCGGATCGCGCACCGGACCATGGCCCGGGTGGCGCGGCCCCACTTCGGGTGCGAGCCCATGAACGTCAGCAGATGCCCCGTCGTGACATCTGCCGGCGTGAGTCCGACCTCCCGCGCCCACCTGCCCAACCACGTCACCGCATCGGTGTAGGTGCGCACCGTCTCTGGGGAGTACCCCAGACCGATCAACGCTTGCCTCGAGCCCGTCCGAAAGTCGGTCCAATCCATCCCCGCTGAGCCTCCTCGTGAGGTCTCAGCGTCCATCGACAGCGGCAGTCCTGCCCAACTCCGCGGGGACCCGGTCGATGACGTCGACGGCCGGCAGACCGACGTACGAGCTCGCGCGCATCGGGCCGACCCCGAGCACCACGCGGTGCGGATGGAACGCCTGAAGGCCCGCCTGCGACGAGGACCGCACCGCGGCCGGATCGGCGCTCACGCGGCCAGATCCCAACCGCTGTGACCTGCTGTGCCAACATAACCCGCA
>NZ_JBWPVO010000025.1:0-8340 GCF_056590155.1 Isoptericola sp. GX10416
GGGTCCCGCACTGCGTTGCCGCAGGTCAGGCTGTACGGCGTGTCGACGGCGACACGCCCGCTACTGGGAAAGGCTCAGTAGCGCAAGGCTGCTTCACAGGTGCTACCGGTCGGCCCGCGTCAGGCACTGTAGGGCTCGATGACGGTCTTGCCGGTGGTGTGGCCAGTCTCGACTGCGACGATGGCCTCGCCGGCTTGTTCGAGGGGGTAGCGGGCGGTGACGTGGGGGTCGACGAGGCCGTACTCGATGACCCCGGTGATCTTGGCCATGGCCTCGCTGGTGCGCTCGAGGGCGGAGCCGCCGATCTCGGTGGCCGTCGCGGGGTCGGCGGCGGAGATGATGCGCGAGGGGCTGGTGGCCAGTGCGGCGACCTGGCGCAGGGCATCCCCGCCGACCAGGTCGACGATGAGGTCCAATCCCTCGGGGGCGACCTCGCGCACACGGTCGGCCACGCCCTTCCCGGAGGGGACGAAGGTGGCCCCGGTGGACTCGACGATTTGGCGCTTGGTCTCCGAGGCGATGCCGATGACGGTGAACTGGTGGACCCGGCCGATCTGGGCGGCCATGAGCCCGACGCCGCCGCCGGCGCCGAGGATCAGGAGCGTCTGGCCGGCTTCGAGCTCGATCTGGTGGGTGGCGTCGTAGGCGGTGGCTGCTGCGACGGGGATGGTGGCGGCGTCGGCGAAGGAGATCTCCTCGGGCTTGGCCACCGCCTCGGTGGCCCGCACGATGGTGTCCTGGGCAAAGGCCCCGTATCCGGGGGCGACCGGACCGAGGATCGCATCGCCCACCGCGAAGCCTTCCACGCCGTCGCCGATGGTGGTGACGACGCCGGCGACCTCCTGACCCATGGGGGCCGGCAGCGGTAGGTCGGTGCCCAGAGCTCCGGAGCGGATCTTGTGGTCGATTGGGTTGACGCCGGCGGCGCGGACCTTGACCGC
Source organism: Isoptericola sp. GX10416 (assembly GCF_056590155.1). Taxonomy (NCBI): domain Bacteria; kingdom Bacillati; phylum Actinomycetota; class Actinomycetes; order Micrococcales; family Promicromonosporaceae; genus Isoptericola; species Isoptericola sp. GX10416. Next base: position 942 of record NZ_JBWPVO010000025.1, read on the forward strand.
CAGCTCGCCCGGGCCCGGCGGGGGGGCCGGGCGGTCGACCAGCTGCTGGTTCTCCGGGCCACCGAAGTCATTGAATACGTACACCTTGGACATGGGGTTGCTTCTTCCTTCTTGTTGGTCGCTGAACGAGCCGAGTGTGGTCCCTGACCTGGCCGGCCGCTTCAGCCGGTGGTTGGTGTGCTCGTCAGGCGGTGGGGGGCTCGTCCTGCCCGGCTGCCTCGGCGGCGTCGGCCTCGTTCTTGGTCGGGTAGGCACCGTCGGCGGCGTGCTCGGGCGGGGCATAAACGGTGTAGAGCACGAGTGGCTCAGCACCGGTGTTGCGGAAGTTGTGCCGGGTGCCGGCTGGGATGGCGCACTGGTCACCGGCCTCGATCGGGTGGGTATGGCCGTTGAGGTCTGCCTGACCGGTTCCGCTGATGAAGGTGAGGATCTGGTCGGTGTTCTGGTGGACCTCATCACCGATCTCACTACCCGGGGGAATGGTCATGATGACGATCTGGGCGTGCTGACCGGTCCATAGCACCCGGCGGAAGTCGGGGTTGTCCTGGGCGACGTCGGCGATGGTGAAGTGCTCGATGTTGCCTTCGATGGTGAAGTGTTCTTCGGTGCTCACCTGGTGTTTCCTCCTGAGGTAGTGCTGGTTTCCAGCGGCGGGCCGGGACGGCTGGCGTTGAGGTGTCCTGGTCCGGTCCTGCTTACGGGCGGCGGGCCATTGCCTGTGCCTCGGTGGTGGTGCTCTGCGCCGGCGCTGTCGCCACGGCGCTGGTGGTGTCCTGGTGGCGGCGCAGCAGGCGCATGGCGTTGATAATGACGACCAGGACCGAAGCTTCGTGGACGAGCATCCCGATGGCCATAGTCACCCCGCCCAGGAGGACGCCGGCCAGCAGGGCGGCCACGGTGACCAGGGCGATGGTGATGTTCTGGCGCATGTTGTTCACGGTGCGCCGGGCCAGGCCGACGGCCTCGGGGAGCTTGAGCAGGTTGTCGCCCATGAGGGCGATGTCCGCAGTCTCCACGGCGACGGCAGAGCCGGCGGCGCCCATGGCCACGCCGATGTTGGCCGTTGCCAGGGCGGGGGCGTCGTTGACGCCGTCGCCGACCATGGCCACCACGTGACCTTGACGCTGCAGGTCCGCGACCGCGTCGAGCTTGTCCTCGGGCAGCAGGCCGGCGCGGACCTCATCGACCCCGGTCGCCGCACCAACTGCCTTCGCCACCAGCGGGGCGTCACCGGTGAGCATGACCACCTTCTTCACCCCGGCGTCGTGCAGACGGGCGACCATCTGCGCCGCGTCGGGACGGACCTCATCAGCCACCGCGACCACACCAGCCACCGCATCCTCCACGGCCACGATCATCGCCGTCCTGCCCGCTGCGGCGAGCTCCTCAGCGGCCTGCCCGGCGCCAACAGTGTCCGCGACGCCGTACTGCTCCAGCAGCGCCACGTTGCCGATGAGGACCCGGCGCCCGCCGATGGTGGCAGTGATGCCCTTGCCAGGCACGGGCTCGGTGACCTCGGGCAGCCCCGACGTGGCCAGCCCCTCCGCGGCTGCTGCCTCCAGGATGGGTCGGGCGAGCGGGTGCTCGGAGCCGGCCTCGGCCCGGGCTGCCCAGGTCAGCACCTGGGCGCGATCCATGGCTGGGGCCAGGACGACGACGTCGGTCAGGTGCGGGCGGCCCTTGGTCAGGGTGCCGGTCTTGTCCACCGCGACGGCGGTGATCTTGCCGGAGGTCTCCAGGTACTCCCCACCCTTGATGAGGATGCCGTCCTTGGCGGCCCGGCCGATGCCGGCGACGATGGAGACCGGGATGGAGATGACCAGCGCGCCGGGGCAGCCGATGACCAGCAGGGTCAGCCCGAGCACGACGTCACCGGTGATGAGTCCGACCACGAGGGCCAGGACCATGATGGCCGGGGTGTACCAGGCGGAGAACCGGTCCATGAACTGGGCGGTCTTGGCCTTGGCGTCCTGGGCGTCTTCGACGCGGTGGATGATGCGGGCCAGCGTGGTGTCGGCGCCGACGCCGGTGGCGAGCACCTGGAGGAACCCACCCTTGGCGACGGTTCCGGCGAAGACGTGGTCGCCCTTGGACTTCTCCACGGGGATGGACTCCCCGGTGATGGAGGCCTCGTCCAGGGCGCCGGTGCCGGCCACGACCTCGCCGTCCACCGGGACCTTAGCGCCGTTCTTGACCAGGACGATCTCGCCCATGGCCACGCTCGCAGCGGGCACCTCCACCTGCACGCCGTCGCGCATGACCACGGCCACGTCTGGGGCCACGGCCACCAGCTCGGCCAGTGCCGAGCGGGTCTTGTTCAGCGTTGCGGACTCCAGGGCGTGCCCGATGGCGAAGAGGAAGGTCACCGCGGCGGCCTCCCAGTACTCCCCGATGATCACCGCGCCGATCGCGGCCACCGAGACCAGCAGGTCGATGCCGATGACCCGGGCCATGAGCGCCCGGGCTGCCTTGGTCACGATCGGGGTACCCGCGACCACGGCGGCGGCCACCATGAAGGCGTTGCTCCACGCATCGGAACCGAGGCCGCGGGCCACGAAGAACGAGATGAGGATCAGCGCCCCGGAGACCACTGGGATCGCCCACCTGCCGTACCACCACTGCTGCAGCTTGTTCATAGCTGTTCGACCTTCCTGTAGCTGTCCAACCCCAGTTCGGGGTGCTGACAACGACGTTATGAAGATCGGCACCGGGCAACCATGACCGGCGTCAATCAACCGCACACCCATCCGTGCACCGCCGCCGGGGCTGCTCTAGCGTGCTGGCGCAATGAAGAGCGTCACCGCCGAGTTGATCGGCGGTGACGCTTAGCTGGTCCGGCTCAGAATGCGACCGGACGAGCCACGTAGCCTCGGCCCGCGGGCGCCCATGACCACACCCCAGTCCGCGGGGCCCGTGGGGCCGGGTGTCACGCGCATGGCGGGACGGCCCCGTCAGGTTCGCCTGGTTGCCAGTTCCTCCACCATCAGGCCCAGACCGCTACCGAGCATGAAGACGTCCCGAGCGATCCCCATGCCAGCCGGCGCTGGACGGATTCCGTCATCACGGGTGAACCCTGGCGTCTTGAGGTACACGGCCATCAATGCGGCCGAGAATCCACTTAGGCCGGCCGCGGCCACCCGGGTGGGTACCATCGGGGCTAGTAGCGCCGTGCCCAGAGCGATCTCGAAGGTCGACAACGCCTTCCCGAAGCGGACCGGGTCCATCTTCTTCAAGAACGGGAACGCGTTGGCGGCCTGGTCCCGCAGCCCCGTTGCCCCGTCGACGTCCAATGACCGCTTAGTGATTCCGGTGTTCAATATGAAGGCCCCGCTCGCCAGGCGCGGCGGGACATGGTGAAGCTTGACGCTCATAGCAATCTCTCCTGAGTTCTTGGGACGTGGGTCTACCAGCGGTTCACACGTGAGAATGCAGCGGGCAGGCTTCCGCTGATCATTGACGGGCCCGGCGGCCCGGTGCGGCCCTGATGGGTGGCGGGATGACGCCCGGGCAGTGCGCTCGCGCTTGGTCTGGGCACCGGTCGACGTCCCTGGTCGCCCTAGTGGAGGCGGGTCCTAGCTGTCCTCCGAGATAACGCTTGCGGTAACGCCGGCACCGCCGACGGTCACCAGGATGTCCTCGACGTCCAAGCGTCGGGGGTCGTAGTCGACGTCAACCCGGTGCGAGTGCAGATCGATGTGCACGGCCTGCACCCCGGAAGACGCTTCAGGTGCCGGTTGATGTCGGTGGCGCACGAGGGGCAGAAAGACTCGCCCAGGCGCAGCTGCAGGTGCGCCGCCTGTGCCATGACGCTCACTGTCCTTCTCCTTGGCGCGGCGGGCGTCAGAACGCGGCAGGCTTGGCGACGTACCCGGCCTTGCCCACAGCGGCGATCAGGTCCTCGACGCTGGCCTTGGCCGGGTCGTGGTCGACCTCGATGCGTGCCGAGGCGAACTGGACCTTCACGGCGCTGACGCCGTCCAGGCGTCCGACACGCTTCTCGATCTTCGCCACGCAGGAGGGGCAGGAGAAGCCTTCGGCGCGCAGGGTCGTGTGGGTGGTGGTGGGAGCGGTGGTGCTCATGGTGTGTTCCTTCCTTCTCTGACGAGGTCTCACCCTTCTTGGGTGCTGACTACGACGTTACGAGCGGGCTAGGAACCGAACCATGACGTGCATCAATCAACCGCAGCGGACGTGAGAGTCCTCGCCCCTCAGGCACTGGCGGCCACGGTGGCGAGCAGACGGTCGCCGTCCAGGATGGCGGTCCATCTGCGGCCGGAGTCGATGATGCCGTCCTTGCGGAGCTGGCTCATTACCCGGGAGACGGACTCCGGTGTCGAGCCGGTCATGCCGGCCAGGTCAGTGCGAGACAGCGGCAACTGGATCAATGTGGCACCGGAGGAGCTGTCCTGGCCGAACTTCTCGGCTAGGCGCAACAGCGTGGTCGCTACCCGCTGGGCGACGGTGGCGGTGGATTGCGCGGTGACGTCCGCACGCGCTTGCGCTAGCAGCGCGGTGACGTCGTCCACCACCCGTAGGGCGACCTCGGGGTGTTGCGTCATGACATCGCGGAAAGCGCGTGTGTCGATGCGTAACGCGCAGGTGGTGGTCAGGGCGCGAACGGTTTCGGGGTAGGTGGGCTGGCCCAGGGTGTGCATGCCTCCGAAGAGGTCGCCAGGGGCCAGGAGATCGACGACGACGTCCTGGCCGTTCGGGGTCGGGCGGGAGACCTTGGCGCGCCCGGCTGCCATGACGTAGAGATGTTCGGCCACGTCGCCGGCTGTGTAGAGCGGGTCGTCCTCAGCCCAGGACAGCGAGACCATGCGGTGGTCGATACCGACAAGATCCTCGTGGGACAGACCGGCGAAGAGCGGCACCTGGCCGAGAACCTTCATGCGTACCGGCAATGGACAGTGATGGGGCTGGGCGCAGGTTGAGCGCAGCGGGACTCGTCGTCGGCCAGGTGCGCCGGTAGCCGAATTGACCGGGGAGGATGCACCGTGCGATGCGGCGGAGCCGGGTTCGCTGCTCACGATTGCCTCCTGAAAGTGATGCTAGATGCGCCGAGACGAATAAGCACGTGCTTCGTCTCATTATTGGTAGCCGTAATGGTCAGGCGAGCGTGTATTCGCCCGCCTCCTGCACGGCTGCCTCGATGGTCGAGCGGTTCAGCTCGACGTCGTCCTTGTGCTTGAGGATGATGCGCGCTTCGCCGTCGGGAATGATCTCGGTGGCGACGGCACCGATACCTGCCACGAGATAGAGCCTGTCCTTGATGGCCCGCGCATCCTCGGCTGTGGTCATGCCGGCGACGGTGTAGATAGTGCTGATCATGCCCTGCTCCTGTCAGATCCGGCCGTTGAACGCCTGCATCGCGGCGTCCTCACGGGTGCCGCCACGACCGTCACCGTACGCGGCGTAGTCGGTGATCCACTCGATGGACTTGATCCACTTGACCATCTTGTACCCATGGTTCGACTCCACCCGCAGCCGCAGCGGCGCGCCCAGATGCACCTCCAACGGGTGCCCGTTGCGCTCGTACGCCAGGATCGTGTCGTCCTCGGCGACCGTGTCGAGGTCCAGCACCGCGTAGAACGGTTCCCGCGGCCGGTGGTCCCACATCTCCTGGGCCAGGCCGTGGGAGGTGATCATCACGTAGTTGGCACCCTCCGGGGGAGGTCCGAGGACCTCGAGGAGGTCACGGAGCCGGACGCCGGCCCATTTGGAGGTGGCCGACCAGCCCTGCATGCAGGTGTGGACCGCGATGTACTCGGTCTTCGGGAGCTGACGCAAGTCCCCCAGGCTCAGCTGCAGCGTCTTACCGCTCAGCTCACCACCGAGCTCGAGGCGCCAGTCACGGAAGCCGCTGTCCCGGTGGGCGAGCCACTCCGTGGACTCGTCCTTGGTCGGCGGGAGCCCGTTGGTCCAGTGGAACTCCGAGATGTCCTTCTCGGTGTAAGTACTCTGGCGTCCCATGCGGGGCTTCATCCAGTTCAGGGTGACCTTGCGGATCGGCTCAGTCAGCGCCACGAGCACGCGCTGGGAGCGCGGGCGGTCGGCCAGCGTGAGGTAGCTCAGAGCGATCCACAAGCCGATAACGACGACGATCGTGGCGATCGCGATGGTGAAGGCCTGCGCGTATCGGGCGGTGTCGGTGACACCGAAGACCATGTGCGGCAGGTTGTACTCGGGGTGGACCAAGAACACCAGACCGATGTGCATCACGATGAAAATGCTCATCAGGACCATGCCGATGAAGTGCAGCGAACGAGCGCCCTGGTGCCCACCCCACAGCTTCAGGTACCAGGGGAAGCGCGAACGCACGGCCGGGGACATCGCGATACCTGTCAGGATCAGCAGCGGCGCCAAGATGAAGACGACGCCGGTGTAGGTGAGCATCTGCAGCGCGTCGTAGGGCTGGAAATGCTCGATCGAGGGCACGCCGAAGCCGAGGTAGATCCGCATGGATTCCCACGCCTCGGGGAACACATCCCACGAGGTCGGCACGATCCGCCGCCACAGGCCGGTGCCGAACAGTAGGACGACGTAAAGCAGGCCGTTGATCAACCACAGCGTCACTCCCAGTCCGTGCCAGTGCCGCCCCAGGCCGATGTTCTTCTTCCCCGGCAAGGTCAGCAGCGGGCTGGCGGACCGCTCGTCCATGAGGGAGGTGTAGACGCCCTCCTCCTTCGGCAGCTCCCGGCGGGTGAACTTGATCCACTCAGTGCCCGGCTTGGAGTCATTGCGCCACCACAGGCGGGGCAGCGAGGCGAGAATTTCCCACCCGCTGCGCAGCACAATCCCCATTAGGACAAAGTTGAGCAGGTGTGTAGCCCGCAGCCAGAGCGGGAAATCCGGGTCCAAGAATGCCTCCATAGATCGTCGCCGGCTGTAGCCGCGCCTGTCCTCGCCACACTAACCTGGCTCAACGCAGATGAGGGTGTAGCGCTGGCTGGCTGAGCCGGTTCCGGGGATGGGTCGAGGTCCCCCAGGATGGAAGTTCTCACGCTCACCATCTGGAAGACCTCGACGTGCCTGAACTTACCTTCGCTGCCCCTGACCTTGCGACCTTCGCGCGCCTGGACGAGCTCGACCTCGTCGCGGTCGGCCAGCATCTCGATCCCGACCGGGCCGTGATGGAGTGCCGAGTCATGGCGCGCGCCGACGATGCGTTCTGCCGCGGGTGCGGGGCCGAGGGCACACCGCGCGGCACGGTGACCCGGTGGCTGGCGCACGAGCCGTTCGGGTGGCGGCCGGTCACGCTGCTGGTGCGGGTGCGCCGCTACCGCTGCACGGGCTGTCGTCGGGTGTGGCGGCAAGACACCTCGAGGGCGGCCGAGCCGCGGGCGAAGCTCTCGCGGGCGGCGGTGCGCTGGGCCCTGGTGGGTCTGGTCACCCAGCA
>NZ_JBWPVO010000026.1:0-3143 GCF_056590155.1 Isoptericola sp. GX10416
CAGGGTGACACGTCGGGTGCGGTGGGTGCGATCGGTGAGATCGCGGACATCATCGGCCAGATCAACGACTACCAGCTGACGATCGCGTCGGCGGTGGAGGAGCAGACCGCGACGACGAACGAGATGTCGCGGGGTGTGCAGGAGGCCGCGACGGGCTCGTCCGAGATCGCGGGGAACATCACGGGGATCGCCACCTCCGCGTCCTCGACGGCGCAGGCCCTGGTGCAGATGAACGAGTCCGTGGCCGACCTGGCCCGGATGAGCGCCGACCTCCAGTCGCGCGCCGCGCAGTTCACCTACTGACCCACAGCTGCACCGGACGGGCACCCCGCCCGTCCGGTGCCCCACGAGGAGGAAGTCCTATGACCGTCAACCCCACCGGCCGGCCGCCTGCCCGGCGACGTCTGACCGTCGCTCGCCGGCTGCAGCTCACCTTCGGCGTCCTGGTCGCCCTCGTCGTGGTCGCGGCGGTCGTGGGCGGCGTGTCGGTGGACCGGCAGAGGGGCTACGCGCAGCAGGTCCAGGCGGCGGGAGAGCTCGGGGACGTCGCGGAGCAGGCCAAGACCCTGATCTCCGACGCGACGGGCTGGCAGGGGCTCTACGTGGCGGACACCGCTGTCTACGGCCTCGAGGCCGGGCTCGGCGAGGACGCCTACAACCGCCAGGGCATGCTGGACAACAAGGAGCAGGTGTACGCGTGGCTCGACGAGCTCGGGGCGTCAGGGCTCGATGCGCAGACGTCCCAGCTCCTCGGTGAGCTCCGCACGGCCTGGGACGACTTCTACACCTGGGACGACCAGGTCGTGGAGTGGCTCCAGGAGGACACCGCGGCCGGTGAGCGCAAGGCGATGGACTCGATCAACGGCGGTGAGGCGGGGGCGGCATACAGCACCATCTTCGACATCGCCGACCAGGCTCAGACCGTCGCCTCCGACCGCGCTGCGGTGGCCACCGCAGAGCAGCAGGCCGGCCAGAGCCGCTCGCTCGTCATCCTCGTGACGGTCGGCGTCCTCGCGGTCCTGGCCGGAACGCTCCTGGCGCGGTGGACCAGCCATGCCGTCGTCGGCCGCGTGGCCAAGGTGCGCGACGTCGCGGAGGCCCTCGGCCGGGGCGACCTGACGCGCACGTCCGGGCTGCGGCCGACCGACGAGATCGGCGAGGCGGGTGCCGCCCTCGATGCCGGCATCGATGTGGTGCGCGCGGTGGTGGCGGAGGTCGTCGGCTCGGCGGACCGGCTCGCCACGGGCTCGGAGCAGCTCGCCGCGGTGTCGTCCCAGGTCGTCGCGGCCGCCGAGGAATCGTCGGCCCAGTCGGGCGTGGTGGCGTCGGGCGCCGAGCAGGTGTCGCAGAACGTGCAGACCGTCGCCGCGGGCGCGGAGCAGATGGGGGCGTCGATCCGCGAGATCGCGCAGAACTCGAACGAGGCGGCGAAGGTCGCCAACCGGGCGACGGACCGCGCCGCGGCCACCAACGAGACGGTGCGCAAGCTGGGGACGAGCTCGCAGGAGATCGGTGACGTGATCAAGGTGATCACGTCGATCGCGGAGCAGACGAACCTGTTGGCGTTGAACGCGACGATCGAGGCGGCTCGTGCCGGTGAGGCCGGCAAGGGGTTCGCCGTCGTGGCGTCCGAGGTCAAGGAGCTGGCGCAGGAGACCGCGAAGGCCACCGAGGACATCGCGCGCAGGGTCGAGGCGATCCAGGGTGATGCCTCCGGCGCCGTCGACGCCATCGGCGACATCACGGACATCATCGGCCAGATCAACGACTACCAGCTCACCATCGCCTCGGCGGTGGAGGAGCAGACCGCGACGACGAACGAGATGTCGCGAGGCGTGCAGGAGTCGGCCACCGGTGCGTCCGAGATCGCCGAGAACATCACCGGGATCGCCACCGCCGCGTCGTCGACCGCCGTGGCCGTCGAGCAGATCGACGGGTCCATCTCGGACCTGGCCCGCGTCTCCGTCGACCTGCGCGCCCGCGCGGCCGAGTTCACCTACTGACCCTCGCCCGCACGCGTTGCGGACGAAAGCACCTGAGAGGAACTTCCATGAGCACGCTGCTCGAGAAGCGCCAGCCGGCCCTGGCGCCGGTGGCGACCGCACCGCGTGAGACCGCGGCGCGGGACCACAGCCAGGACGGCGCCCGTGGGCCCCGGCGCTTCGCGCTGCGGTCGATCAGGACGAAGATCGTCGGACTGGTCGCCCTGCTCGTGGCCTTCATGGTCATGCTCGGCCTGGTGGCGACGGCCAACACGATCGGCCTGCGTGACAGCACGGAGCGGATCGCCTCCGTCCAGACCACGCTCAGCGCCCAGCTGAACGCCGTCGACCAGTCGGTCTGGATGTACAACGAGGCCGTCGGTGCGATCGGCGAGTATCTCGGCCGGGACGTCGACGTGTCGGACAAGCTTGCTGCGATCGACGACGCCAAGGCCCGGATCGGCACGGAGATGGCCGCGTTCGAGGCCATCTACACGGGCATGGGCGTCGACGTGCCCGCCGAGTACGTGACCTTCCGGACCGCCGTCGAGACCTACCTCGCCGCGGTCGAGAGCGAGAAGCTGCCTGCCTTCGAGTCGGGCGACTGGGACACCTTCCAGGCGAGCGAGGAGTCGCTCGGCGCGCTCGGCGGCGAGCTCGGCGCCTCCCTCGGCGGCCTGAAGGGGTATATCGAGGGGGTCCTCGCGGACGAGACCGAGGCCGCCGCGCAGGAGGCCGCCGGTGCGATCTTCATCCTCGTGGTCCTCATCGTCGTGGGTGCCGTGGGCGGGCTCGTCACCGGCTGGATCGTCGTGAGCCGCATCCGAGCCGGACTGATGGGCGTGCAGCGAACGATCGAGAAGATGGCGAGCGGTGACCTCACCCACGAGCCCGAGGTGACCAGCCAGGACGAGCTGGGCGAGATGGCCCGCTCCCTGTCCGTCACCCAGGCCGCCCTGCGGGAGACGCTCTCGGGCGTGCTCGCGTCATCGGAGACCATCGCCACCGGCTCGGACCAGCTCGCGGCCGCGGCGTCGCGCGTCGTGGCGGCCGCCGAGCAGTCGTCGGCCCAGTCGGGTGTGGCGGCGTCGGCGGCGGAGCAGGTGTCGCAGAACGTGCAGACGGTGGCTGCGGGTGCTGAGGAGATGGGTGCGTCGATCC
>NZ_JBWPVO010000027.1:0-2399 GCF_056590155.1 Isoptericola sp. GX10416
GGATCGACGCACCCATCTCCTCAGCACCCGCAGCCACCGTCTGCACGTTCTGCGACACCTGCTCCGCCGCCGACGCCACGACACCCGCCTGCGCGCTCGTCTCCTCAGAGCCGGAGGCCACCTGGTGCGAGGCGGCCGAGAGCTCCTCGGACGCCGCCGCGACGGTCTGCGCCGACTCGACGACCCCGGAAAGCGTCTCGCGCAGAGCCTGCCGGGCGCGGTCCAGGGCGGCCGCCATCCGGCCGATCTCGTCGTTCTCCGCGACGGGGGCGTCCTGGGTGAGGTCGCCCTCGGCCATGGCCTCGAGCGTGGTGCCCACCTGACGCACCGACCGGCTGATCCGCCGCACGATCGCGACGGCGAGCAGCACGCCGCAGACCGTCGCGACGACGAAGCCGACCACGAGCACGACGATCGACCGCTCCGCCGCGGCCTGACCGGCCTCCTGGATCGCGACGACGTCGGCGTCCGTCTGTGCCGAGGCGAGGGCCAGGGCGCGGCCCGCCCAGTCCGGGTCCGCGGACACGTCGGAGCTCACGGCGGCGGCGAAGCCCGTCACGTCACCGGCCTCCACGAGCGGCAGCAGGGTGGCGTCGCGGTACGACGTCCACGCCTCCCAGCGCGCCAGGAAGTCCTGCCACTGGGGCGTGTCCGCCGCGGGGAACGTCGCCACGACGGCGGCGTGCTCCTCCACCTCGTCGTCGATCCAGCCCGACGACGTGAGCAGCTGCGCGCGCGTGGTCTCGTCGGCGTTCACCGCGCGCTGCAGCACGACGTGGCTGCGCGCCTGGTTCACGGACAGGTCCGCGAACGAACGCTGCAGCTCGACGTTGAGGCGCGACATCTCCTGCAGGTCGTCGGCGACCTGCGACAGGGCCACCGCCGCCGACCCGCCGACCAGGGCGAACGCGCCGCCCATGACGAACAGCGCCGTCGAGAACTTCGCCGCGAGCGACCGGTCCCAGAACCATGCCCCGCGCCGGCGCGAGGCTTCCCCGTGTGTCATCAGCCGATCTCCTGTGCCGTGTAGTACCCGCTGTCCACGAGCACCTTCGTGTAGTTGTCCTTCGTGACGGACTGCGGAGCGAGCAGGTAGGACGGAACCACCTTCGCGCCGTTGTCGTACGTCGTGGTGTCGTTCACCTCGGGCGTCCCGCCGGCCAGCAGGGCCTCGACGATCTGCACCGTCACCTCCGCGAGCTGGCGGGTGTCCTTGTAGACCGTCGCGTACTGCTCGCCTGCCGCGATCGACTTCACCGCCGGGATCTCCGCGTCCTGGCCCGGGACCACCGGGACGTCGTCGAGCGTCCCGGTGGCGGCGATGACCGCCTGGGCGATGCCGTCGTTCGGCGCGAGCACGCCGTCGAGCTTCGTGCCGCCCCCGTAGGAGCCGAGCAGGGAGGTCATCCGCTGCTCGGCGGTGGCGTTGTCCCACCCGTCGATCGCGACGTCCTCGCGCTCCACCTGCCCCGAGGCGACCTCGAGCACGCCCGAGTCGAGGTAGGGCCGCAGCACCGACATGGCGCCGTCGTAGAACACCGTGGCGTTGTTGTCGTCCGGCGAGCCGGCGAACACCTCGATGTGGAACGGGCCCTTGCGGCCGGTCTCCGCGCCGGACTCGTCGAGGACACCGAGGCCCCGCAGCAGGGCAGTGCCCTGCAGCACGCCCACCTGCCAGTTGTCGAACGACGCGTAGTAGTCCACGTCCGCCGAGTCGCGGATCAGCCGGTCGTAGGAGATGACAGCGATGCCCGCGCCGTGCGCCTCGGCCAGCACCCCCTTCAGCGCCGTGCCGTCCACGGAGCCGATGACGAGCGCGTCGGCGCCGGCGTCCACCATCGCGCGGATCTGCTCCACCTGGACGGCGGCGTCGTCCTCGGCGTACTGCATGTCGACGTCGTAGCCGAGCGACCGGAACTGGGCGGACAGGTTGTCCCCGTCCGCGACCCAGCGGGTCTGCTCGACGGTGGGCATGGCCACGCCCACGAGCGGTGTGTCGTCGGCGGCGTCCTGGGTGGTCCCGCACCCTGCCGTCAGCGCGAGAGCGCCGGCGGCGAGGAACGTGACAACAGCTCGTGCGCGCATGATCGTGTTACCTCAGTCCTGAGTCGTTGGTTTCAGTAGGTGAAGGCCGCGACCTGGGCACGCAGCGCTTCGGAGACCTGGGCGAGCTCGTGGACCTGGGATCTGACCTCCTCCATCGTCCGGGTGTTCTCCTGCGCACCCTCGGCGATGCCGGTGATGGTGCCGGCGATCTCGGACGAGCCCGTCGCGGCCTCCTGCACACCCCGCGACATCTCGTTCGTCGTCGCGGTCTGCTCTTCCACCGCCGACGCGATCGTGAGCTGGTAGTCGTTGATCTGGCCGATGATGTCCGCGATCTCACCGATCGCACCCAC
>NZ_JBWPVO010000028.1:0-2212 GCF_056590155.1 Isoptericola sp. GX10416
AAAGGTTCAAAATTTGGCATTGACTATCAAGCACACTGTTGAGTTCTCAAACAACCGACGCACACCATCCAAGACCGGAACAACCGCTCCGACCCCGTCCGGGGCAACCCCTCTAACTTAGCAGTTCCGATATCTCCGTGCAAACCGACCGAATCTCTGATTCGTGCGATTTCGGTGATTCCGAACCCGCCCCACTCTATCAGAGCGCGCATGGCGTCCTGATCCAGAAGGATGTGGTTTTCAGCTCCGGCCCGGCCACCGGTACCCAGCCCGTGGGCTGTCTCCTCGGTGTCCGTCGGCCCGTCGGGCTGACTCAGAGAACATTACAGAGGTCGCGGCCCTGGCGTCAACGCGGGACGACGTGGCGCGCGCCACTCCCCCGAGCGGCTCGCCCGGGCCCCGAGGCAACGACCCGGCTCAGACCGCCGCGCTCCGGGCGGGAGGCGCGGCGAGCCGTCGGGCCTCGTCGAACTCCTCCTCGACGTCCGCACCTGGCCGAGCGGTCAGCAGGCTCACCCCCACGGCCGCCACCAGGCCCACGGCGAACCCCGGGACGATCTCGTACAGCGAGTCAGACAGTCCGCTGCGTCCCCAGGTGAACGCGACCACGGCGCCGCCCACCATCCCGGCGAGCGCACCCCAGCGGGTCAGCCGGCGCCAGTAGAGGCTCAGCAGGACGATCGGGCCGAACGCCGCACCGAAGCCGGCCCAGGCGAACCCGACCAGGTCGAGGATCGTCGCCGTGCGGTCCAGCGCGATGAGGCCCGCGACGAGGGCCACCATGAGGACGCCCGCTCGGCCGAGCATCACCTGAGCCTTCGGGGTGAGCTCCCGCTTGGTCGTCATCTTCACCAGGTCCTCGACGAGCGCCGACGAAGAGACGATGAGCTGGGAAGAGATCGTCGACATGATCGCCGCGAGCACGGCGGCCAGCACGAGCCCCGCCACCAGGGGATGGAACAAGGTCTGGGCCAGGAAGAGGAAGACGGTCTCCGGGTTCTCCAGCGTGAGCCCGTTGACGTTGACGTACGCAACGCCGATCAGTCCGGTCATGACGGCGCCTATACCCGTGAGGATCATCCACGAGATGCCGATGCGACGGCCCACCTTGGCGTCCGCCGGCGATCGCATCGCCATGAAGCGCACGATGATGTGCGGCTGACCGAAGTACCCGAGCCCCCAGGCGACCGCGGAGATGACACCGGTGGCCGAGGCACCGGCGACGAAGGACAGGTGGTCCGCGGCGGCCGAGGTGTCCGCGGCGAGGATCCCCTCGCGCACGACGTCCCATCCACCCATCTCGGCGATGGCCACGATCGGCACGAGGACCAGCGCCAGGAGCATGAGGACCCCCTGTGCGACGTCGGTCCACGTCGCACCGAGGAATCCGCCGAACAGGGTGTAGGCCAGCGTGACGCCACCGACGACGAGCAGGCCCGTCAGGTAGCTCATGTCGAACGAGCTCTCGAAGAAGGTCCCGCCCGCGACCATCCCGGAGGAGACGTAGAAGGTGAAGAACACCAGGACGATCACGCCGGCGGCGATCCGCAGCAGCCGCGAGGTGTCCCGGAGCCGGTTCTCGAAGAAGCTCGGGATCGTGATCGAGTTGTTCGAGACCTCGGTGTAGGCCCGCAGCCGCGGCGCCACGAACTTCCAGTTGAGCCACGCGCCGACCGTGAGCCCGATGGCGATCCACGCCTCCACCAGCCCCGCGGCATAGATGGCGCCGGGCAGGCCCATCAGCAGCCAGCCGGACATGTCCGAGGCGCCAGCACTCAGCGCCGCGACGCCGGGGCGCAACCGTCGGCCACCCAGCATGTAGTCGTCGAGGTTCTTCGTGTTGCGGAACGCGGTGTAGCCGATCCCCAGCATCAGTGCCAGGTAGGCCACGATGGCGATCAACTTCCAGGTCTGATCGCTCATGCGACCATCCTCCCGTACGTCGTGCAGCGTCTCGCACCCGACGCTCCGTCGCGCCACGTGCTGCCCGCCGCACGGCTGCGGCGGCGAGGGGCCAGGTCAGTTCCGTACGACCTCAGGATCCCTGCTGCCGACGTGCCTCGCTGCGGTACCGCCCCGCGGGCCCACCGATGAGAAACGGCCCGATCCCGGAGGGATCGAGCCGTCATCTCAGCGTGCGCCCGGAGGGATTCGAACCCCCAACCTTCTGATCCGTAGTCAGATGCTCTATCCGTTGAGCTACGGGCGCAGA
>NZ_JBWPVO010000029.1:0-1716 GCF_056590155.1 Isoptericola sp. GX10416
TGTCATGTCTCAGGACATCGTGGTCAGATGTGTCTCAGGACATCGTTGACATGGGCATGTCTCAGGACTTCGTGGACGGTTGGGTCTCGGTCGGGCCGTGCCAGCCGCGGCGTTGGGTCGGCTTGTTGTAGGTCGCGATCTTCGTCCCGGCCTGGTCGGTGATGGTCACGGTCGCGGTGTCCCAGGTGATCGTTACTTGTTCGCCTTGGCGTTTGTAGCCGGCGTAGAACTTGCTGGCGAGGACGCCGACGTAGCCGCCCTTGGAGACGGTGCGCCGGGCTGTGCCGGTGACGCCGGCCGAGGGGTTCTGCCCGGTGGTCTTCATCGGGGTGCCCTGGCGCGCGGAGCGTGGCCCGTAGTACATGCCGGTGGTCGCGGGGCGCGGGTAGTCGATGATGTGCTCGCCGTCCGCGGTGAAGATCTCCACGGTGGTCTCGTTCCAGATGACGTGCACCTGCTGCCCGGCGCGGCTGGTCGCGACGTAGAACAGGCAGCTGAGCGCCTTGATCTGTCCGTTCTGCTTGACCTTGAGCGTCGCGCTGCCCTCGGCGGCGTGCAGGGCGAGCCGAGCCCTGCTGCGGGTTGGCGGCTCGCTCGGGCACGTCGGGGCCTTCGTCGCGGCATTCGTCATGGGTGCGGCCACCGAGGGCGGGATCGCCGGCATGCGCGGCTCGGCCACTGGCTCGGGCGCGGGCGGTGTGGCAGCCCACGCCTCGGCCGGGGTCAGGCCGTCGATCCCCTGGTGGGCACGTTCATGGTTGTAGTACCGGTCGAACTCGTCGACCAGCGCCCGCAGCGCGGCGATCGTCTTCGCTGGTGGTCTGGCGTTGAGCCACTTCTGCAGCGTCTGGTGGAACCGTTCGTTCTTGCCCTGTGTGGTGGGCCGGTCCGGCTTGCCCGTGATCGGCTTGACCCCGAGACCGGTCAGGTAGTCCACGAGCTTTCCGGTGAACCCGCGCCGGGTGGGGTTGAACGCCAGCCCGTTGTCCGACAACAGCCGCTGCGGCACGCCCCAACGGCGGATCGCCGTCGAGACGACGTGCACGGCCGCCTTGGCCGTCTCGCCGTCCGCGACCAAGGTCGCCACGGCCATGCGGGAGTGGTCGTCGATGACCTGATGGATCGCGACCGAGGTGCCGTCGGCGAGGGACCACGTGAACGCGTCGATCTGCCAGCAGCAGTTCGGCGCCGGGTAGACGAACCTGCGGTTCGCTGCCCGCGGTCGCTTGCGCGGCTCGGGCTTCGAAACCCCCGCGGCGGCGAACGCCCGGGCCAGGGTCGCGCGTGACGGCGGGTTCAGCCCCTGGCGGAGCATCCTCGCGCGCACGGACAATGGCCCGGCATCCAGGCCCTGCTCGACCAGCCAGGCCCGAACCGCCAACGCATGCTCAATCACCCTCTCGTCGGTGCGCGACGGGCTACGCCGCGGCCGGCGCGAGCCCGGCTCGGTCGCACCGACCGGCCCAAGCTCGCGGGCCTGGTCACGGATCTTGTAGAACACCGCCCGGCTGATCTCGTGCCGCTCACAGAAGCGCGTCACCGCGCCCCGCTCGGCGTCCTCAGGCCAGTTCGCGATCGCCCACCGCACATCCGCGGGCACGTGATTGAAGTCCATGCACGAAGCGAACCCGCAGCCGACGTGTCCACGATGTCATGAGACCGACTGTCCATGATGTCCTGAGACAGAACCGTCAACGATGTCCTGCGACTTCACAT